>NZ_VMMQ01000099.1:0-7723 GCF_013277295.1 Streptococcus sp. 477 | reverse complement strand
TCAATCTATCGAACAGCGTCCTGAAGCTATCAATCTGCGATTGGAGAATGGGCATTATGAGATTGATACGGTTCTGCTTACAAGAGTGAAAAATTATTGTTTACTGGTCTTAACTGATCGAAGGACTAGGCATCAAATTATCCGATTGATTCCAAATAAAAGTGCTGAGGCGGTCAATCAGGCTTTAAAACTCATCTTAAAACAAGACAAGATTCTGTCCATCACGGCAGATAATGGTACAGAATTTAACCGCTTGTCTGATGTATTTTCTGAGGAACATATCTATTATGCGCACCCCTATGCCTCTTGGGAGATTGAACCCTATTTCTCCAAACACCGCACCTATAAATGGCCGAAACGAGTACTTGTTAATGAGACTTTGTACGTCACTAAAACAGGTTGTCAATGGCGCATGCTCCCTCACGACTTTCCTCTTTACTTAACGGTATGGAGTTTCTTTCGTCGTTCTATGACGACAGGTTGGTTCCAGGTCAATGGCAGATGGTACTACGCGCTTATAGCTCAGGTGCCTTGGCAGTGAATACGACTGTAAATGGCTATTCTGTCAACTATAATGGCGAATGGGTTCAATAATGAAAGAAGCGATTGTGAATGGAAACAATCGCTTTTTTTGTGAAAATATAATAAAATAGATAGGAAAGAATTAATACTTGTATGAAAAATAAGACGTTTTTCGTCTAGTAAAAGGAAAAAATGACAAAAAAAGTTGGTGTCGGTCAGGCACATAGTAAGATAATTTTAATAGGGGAACATGCGGTCGTTTACGGTTATCCTGCCATTTCCCTGCCTCTTTTGGAGGTGGAGGTGACCTGTAAGGTAGTTCCTGCAGAGAGTCCTTGGCGCCTTTATGAGGAGGATACCTTGTCCATGGCGGTTTATGCCTCACTGGAGTATTTGGATATCACAGAAGCCTGCATTCGTTGTGAGATTGACTCGGCTATCCCTGAGAAACGGGGGATGGGTTCGTCAGCGGCTATCAGCATAGCGGCCATTCGTGCGGTATTTGACTACTATCAGGCCGATCTGCCTCATGATGTACTAGAAATCTTGGTCAATCGAGCTGAAATGATTGCCCATATGAATCCTAGTGGTTTGGATGCTAAGACCTGTCTCAGTGACCAACCTATTCGCTTTATCAAGAACGTAGGATTTACAGAACTTGAGATGGATTTATCCGCCTATTTGGTGATTGCCGATACGGGTGTTTATGGTCATACTCGTGAAGCCATCCAAGTGGTTCAAAATAAGGGCAAGGATGCCCTACCATTTTTGCATGCCTTGGGAGAATTGACCCAGCAGGCAGAGGATGCGATTTCACAAAAAGATGCTGAAGAACTGGGACAAATCCTCAGTCAAGCGCATTTACATTTAAAAGAAATTGGGGTCAGTAGCCCTGAGGCAGACCATCTGGTTGAAACGGCTCTTAGCCATGGTGCTCTGGGTGCCAAGATGAGCGGTGGTGGGCTAGGAGGCTGTATTATAGCCTTGGCAGATAATTTGACACACGCACAAGAATTAGCAGAAAGATTAGAAGAGAAAGGAGCTGTTCAGACATGGATAGAGAGCCTGTAACAGTACGTTCCTACGCAAATATTGCTATTATCAAATATTGGGGAAAGAAAAAAGAAAAAGAGATAGTGCCTGCTACTAGCAGTATTTCTCTAACTTTGGAAAATATGTATACAGAGACGACCTTGTCGCCTTTACCAGCCAATGTAACAGCTGACGAATTTTACATCAATGCTCAGCTACAAAATGAGGTCGAGCATGCCAAGATGAGTAAGATTATTGACCGTTATCGTCCAGCTGGTGAGGGCTTTGTCCGTATCGATACTCAAAATAATATGCCTACGGCAGCGGGCCTGTCCTCAAGTTCTAGTGGTTTGTCCGCCCTGGTCAAGGCTTGTAATGCTTATTTCCAGCTTGGTTTGTCTCGGAGTCAGTTGGCACAGGAGGCTAAGTTTGCCTCAGGTTCTTCTTCTCGGAGTTTTTATGGACCACTAGGTGCCTGGGACAAGGATAGTGGGGGAATTTACCCTGTAGAGACAAACTTGAAACTAGCTATGATCATGTTGGTGCTAGAGGACAAGAAAAAACCAATCTCTAGCCGTGACGGGATGAAACTTTGTGTGGAGACTTCGACGACTTTTGACGACTGGGTTCGTCAGTCTGAGAAGGACTATCAGGATATGCTGATTTATCTCAAGGAAAATGACTTTGCCAAGATTGGAGAATTAACGGAGAAAAATGCTCTTGCTATGCACGCTACGACAAAAACAGCATCACCAGCCTTTTCTTATCTGACCGATTCATCTTATGAAGCGATGGACTTTGTTCGTCAACTTCGCGAGCAAGGAGAGGCCTGCTACTTTACTATGGATGCCGGTCCTAATGTCAAAGTTCTTTGTCAAGAGAAAGACTTGGAGCATTTATCAAAAATCTTCGGTCAACGTTACCGCTTGATTGTGTCAAAAACAAAGGATTTGAGTCAAGATGATTGCTGTTAAAACTTGTGGAAAGCTCTATTGGGCAGGTGAATATGCTATTTTAGAGCCCGGACAGTTGGCCTTGATAAAGGCCATTCCCATCTATATGAAGGGCGATATTGCTTTTTCTGACAGCTACCGTATTTATTCAGATCTGTTTGATTTCGCAGTAGATTTGGCGCCAAATTCTGACTACAGCTTGATTCAAGAAACGATTGCTTTAGTGGAAGATTTCCTGACTTATCGAGGTCAAACTTTAAGACATTTTTCTCTAGAAATTCGAGGAAAAATGGAACGGGAAGGGAAAAAGTTTGGTCTAGGTTCTAGCGGTAGCGTCGTTGTTTTGGTCATCAAGGCTCTGCTAGCTCTGTATAAGCTTTCGGTTGATCAGGAGCTCTTGTTCAAGCTGGCTAGCGCTGTCTTGCTCAAGCGCGGAGACAATGGGTCTATGGGGGACCTTGCCTGTATTGTGGCAGAGGATTTGGTTCTTTACCAGTCATTTGATCGCCAGCAGGTAGCAGCTTGGTTGAAAGAAGAAAATTTGGCGACTGTTTTAGAGCGTGATTGGGACTTTTCAATTTCACAAGTGAAACCAACTTTAGAATGTGATTTCCTAGTGGGATGGACCAAGGAAGTGGCTGTATCTAGTGATATGGTTCAACAAATCAAGCAAAATATCAATCAGAATTTTTTAAGTTCCTCAAAAGAAACAGTGGCTTCTCTGGTAGAAGCCTTGGAGCAGGGGAAATCCGAAAAAGTTATTGAGCAGGTGGAAACAGCCAGCAATCTCTTAGAAGGCTTGAGCGCAGATATTTATACGCCTTCGCTTAGACAGCTGAAAGAAGCCAGTCAAGATTTGCAAGCCGTTGCCAAAAGCAGTGGCGCTGGTGGTGGTGATTGTGGTATTGCCTTGAGTTTTGATGAGCAATCAACTGAAACCCTAAAAAACCGTTGGGCCGATCTGGGGATTGAGCTCTTATACCAAGAAAGGATAGGACATGACGACAAATCGTAAGGATGAGCACATCCGCTATGCCCTTGAGCAGAAAAGTTCCTATAATAGCTTTGATGAGGTGGAGCTGCTTCATTCTTCCTTGCCTCTTTACAATCTGGATGAAATCGATCTGTCGACAGAGTTTGCTGGTCGAAAGTGGGATTTTCCTTTTTATATCAATGCCATGACAGGTGGGAGTGAAAAAGGTAAAGAAATCAATCAAAAGTTGGCTCAAGTGGCAGAAGCCTGTGGTATTTTATTTGTAACGGGTTCTTATAGCGCAGCACTCAAAGATCCAGCAGATGACTCTTTTTCTGTCAAGTCTAGTCATCCCAATCTCCTCCTTGGAACCAATATTGGATTGGACAAGCCTGTCGAGTTAGGCCTTCAGACTGTAGAAGAGATGCATCCTCTTCTCCTGCAAGTGCATGTCAATGTCATGCAGGAATTGCTTATGCCTGAGGGAGAAAGGAAGTTCAGAAGCTGGCAATCGCATCTGGCAGACTATAGCCAGCAAATTCCTGTTCCTATTGTTCTCAAGGAAGTGGGCTTTGGAATGGATGCCAAGACCATCGAGAGAGCCTATGAACTGGGTGTTCGTACAGTGGATTTATCAGGTCGTGGTGGCACCAGCTTTGCCTATATCGAAAACCGTCGCAGTGGCCAGCGTGATTACCTCAATCAATGGGGACAGTCTACCGTGCAGGCCCTACTCAACGCCCAAGAATGGAAAGACAAGGTCGAACTCTTGGTTAGTGGAGGCGTTCGGAATCCGCTGGATATGATTAAGTGTTTGGTCTTTGGTGCCAAAGCTGTAGGACTGTCACGAACAGTTCTGGAATTGGTTGAAACCTATTCAGTTGAAGAAGTGATTGGTATTGTTCAAGGCTGGAAAGACGATCTGCGTTTGATTATGTGTGCTCTTAATTGTGCCACCATAGCAGATTTGCAAAAAGTAGACTATCTTCTTTATGGAAAATTAAAAGAAGCAAAGGATCAGATGAAAAAGGCGTGACCACCGCCTTTTTTCCATCCTCAGACTGAGGTGACTTTTTTGAAGTGTGATAAAATAGAAAGGAGAGGATCAACCTATGAGAAAATTTAAAATCTTTTTATTTATCGAAGCCTGTCTTTTGACGGGAGCTCTGATTTTGATGGTTTCAGAGCATTTTTCACGTTTTCTGCTGATTTTATTCCTCTTTTTGCTTTTGATTCGCTATTACACTGGTAAAGAGGGCAATAATCTTCTTTTAGTGGTGGCAAGCATTCTCTTCTTTTTCATCGTCATGCTCAATCCTTTTGTGATTCTAGCTATTTTTGTTGCGGTCATCTATAGTCTCTTTCTTCTTTACCCGATGATGAACCAGGAAAAAGAGCAGACAAATTTGGTTTTTGAAGAGGTTGTGACGGTTAAGAAGGAGAAAAATCGTTGGTTTGGCAATCTCCATCATTTTTCAAGTTATCAAACTTGCCAGTTTGATGATATCAATCTCTTTCGTCTCATGGGCAAGGACACCATTCATCTGGAGAGGGTGATTCTAACCAATCATGACAATGTCATTATCCTCAGAAAGATGGTAGGAACGACCAAAATCATTGTACCTGTAGATGTGGAAGTCAGCCTTAGCGTTAACTGTCTCTATGGGGATTTGAATTTTTTCAATCAGCCCAAGCGAGCCCTTCGCAATGAACACTATCATCAAGAAACAAGAGACTATCTCAAGAGTAACAAGAGTGTCAAGATTTTCTTGACTACTATGATTGGGGATGTGGAGGTGGTCAGAGGATGAAAAAACAAGCCTATGTAATCATTGTTCTCACCTCCATCTTATTTGTCTTGTTTTTCTCCCACAGCTTGATGGAAATCCTTGATTTTGACTGGTCTATTTTCTTGCATGATGTCGAAAAAACAGAAAAATTTGTCTTTTTGTTGTTGGTGTTCAGCATGTCCATGACCTGTCTCTTAGCCCTATTTTGGCGAGGTATTGAAGAGCTTTCTCTAAGAAAAATGCAGGCTAATCTCAAGCGTTTATTGGCAGGGCAAGAAGTGGTTCAAGTTGCAGATCCAGATTTGGATGTCAGTTTCAAGTCCTTGTCAGGTAAACTTAACCTTTTGACAGAAGCTCTTCAAAAGGCTGAAAATCACAGCCTTGCTCAGGAAGAGGAAATCATCGAGAAAGAACGGAAGCGAATTGCTCGGGATTTGCACGATACCGTCAGTCAGGAGTTGTTTGCGGCTCACATGATTTTGTCAGGTGTCAGTCAACAGGCTTTGAAATTGGATAGAGAAAAGATGCAGATCCAGTTGCAGAGTGTCACAGCTATTGTAGAAACTGCCCAGAAGGATTTACGGGTCTTGCTCTTGCATTTGCGACCAGTTGAGCTGGAGCAGAAGAGTCTGGTTGAAGGAATTCAAATCCTTTTAAAAGAGCTTGAGGATAAGAGTGATCTCAAGGTTAGTTTCAAGCAAAATGTGACGAAATTGCCTAAAAAAATCGAGGAGCATATCTTCCGTATTCTGCAAGAGTTGATCAGCAATACCCTTCGCCATGCCCAGGCATCTTGTCTGGATGTCTATCTCTATCAGACAGATGTTGAATTGCAGCTGAAGGTGGTGGACAATGGGATTGGTTTCCAGTTAGGGAGTTTAGACGACCTGAGTTATGGACTACGCAATATCAAGGAGCGGGTTGAAGATATGGCAGGGACGGTTCAGTTATTGACAGCTCCCAAGCAAGGACTGGCAGTTGATATTCGTATTCCCCTGCTCGATAAGGAATGATAAAGGAGTAAAGATGAAAATTTTACTGGTAGATGACCATGAAATGGTCCGATTGGGCTTGAAAAGCTACTTTGACCTCCAAGACGATGTAGAAGTTGTGGGCGAGGCTGCAAATGGGTCTCAAGGTATTGACTTGGCATTGGAATTGCGTCCAGATGTTATTGTCATGGATATTGTCATGCCTGAGATGAATGGAATTGACGCGACCTTGGCTATCCTTAAAGAATGGCCTGAAGCCAAGATTTTGATTGTAACTTCGTACTTGGACAATGAAAAAATCATGCCTGTCTTAAATGCTGGTGCTAGGGGCTATATGCTCAAGACTTCTAGTGCCGACGAACTACTCCATGCCGTCCGTAAGGTGGCTGCTGGGGAGCTGGCCATTGAGCAAGAGGTCAGCAAGAAGGTCGAATATCACCGAAATCACATGGAACTTCATGAGGACCTAACTGCGCGTGAGCGAGATGTTCTCCAACTGATTGCCAAGGGTTACGAAAATCAGCGCATCGCTGATGAACTTTTTATCTCTCTTAAGACGGTCAAGACCCATGTGTCCAATATCCTTGCCAAACTTGAGGTCAGCGATCGCACCCAGGCAGCGGTCTATGCCTTTCAGCACCACTTGGTGGGGCATGAGGAGTTTTAGATGAGTTTAGCAGATTTACTTGAGGAGCTAGAAGCAGCAAAAGACTCTAAAAAGCAAGACCCATGGAAGCCCATATGCGCCATCAATTTTCTTTTCTAGGTATTGCGGTGCCTGAAAGAAATAAACTCTATAAAAATATTTTCCAGAAGCGAAAAAACAAAGATTATCGATTGGGATTTTGCAGATACTTGCTGGGAAAAAGAATCTAGAGAATACCAGTATGTGGCTGCTAACTATTTGAAAGCAATGCAGTCTTATTTAAAGGACAGCGATTTGCCTAAGCTAGAGCAGTTGGTTGTTACCAAGTCTTGGTGGGATACGGTGGATATCCTAGATCGAGTAGTAGGGAGTTTGGTGTATGAGAAGCAGGAACTGGAAAAAATAACCCTCCAATGGAGCCTGTCAGACAATATCTGGTTGAGACGCGTCGCTATTGACCACCAGTTATTAAGAAAAGAGAAGACCAATACTCAATTAATGGAAAAGATTCTCCTTCATAACTTGAACCAAACAGAATTTTTTACCAATAAAGCCATTGGCTGGACTCTGCGAGACTACTCCAAAACGAATCCAACTTGGGTAACATGCTTTATTGAGAAAAACAAGGAAAGAATGGCTGAACTTAGTATCAAAGAAGCAAGCAAGTACCTCTATCGTGATTGAAAAGCGCAGTCATTAATTGAAAAGTTTACCTGTTTATGTGATAATGGAGGGTATTTACAGAAGGTGATAGATTTCTTGATTCTATAGTAGATTGAGAAATTTAGAATAGTATGCTATAATCCCATCTTTGA
>NZ_VMMQ01000098.1:0-15844 GCF_013277295.1 Streptococcus sp. 477 | reverse complement strand
ACTATTCTAGTTTCAATCTACCATACTTGAGAATTTTATGCTGGGTATCCTTATCAATCACCGTTTGATTCACATGGAGAGTCAAAACACGGTGGGGAGATAGAATGGACAAAATTTGATTTTTGGCAATTTTTGAAAGGATGAGGCCTCGAATAATCTTGAGTCCACCTGCAGTTGATCCAGCAGAGCCACCGATTGCCATGAGGAAAAGGAGGATAAACTGGGAGAAGAGGGGCCAGTTGGTAATATCTCCATATCCAAAACCAGTTGTTGTAATGATGTTGGAAACCTGGAAGAAGGCCATTTCAAAGCTCTTTGAAAACCCTGGGTAGAGGTAGAGGGTGTTGAGGCTAATCAAGCCTGTAGAAACCAGTACAATGACCAAGTAAGCCCGAAGTTCTTCGTCACCAAAGAAGGCCTTGATGCGACGGAGCATGAGGTAGTAGTAGAGGTTGAAATTTACCCCAAAAACCAGAACTCCGATACTGACCAGATAGGTAATCAGTGAGCTGCCATAGTGGGCAATTCCGTCGTTATAGACGGTAAAGCCTCCAGTTCCCGCTGTCCCCATAGCAATGACAAAACTATCGTAGAGAGGCATACCAGCTAGATAATAGATGATGACAAAGAGGGAGAAGAGAGCTAGATAAAGGAGATAGAGAATCTGGGCAGTGTTTTTTAGTTTGGATACAACCTTGCCAAAAACAGGACCTGGAACCTCAGCCTTCATCACCTCTAGGTGGCTATTTTTGGCATTGTCCATAATAGCAAGTGCAAAAACAAGCACTCCCATCCCTCCAATCAAGTGGGTAAAACTTCGCCAGAAGAGGAGGGAACGGCTGAGAACCGAAACGTCGTTCAAAATACTTGCTCCAGTAGTTGTAAACCCAGAACTAATTTCAAAAAAGGCATCAATAACGCTAGGGATTTGCCCAGAAAAGACAAAGGGGAGACCACCAAAGAAGGACCAAAGGATCCAACAGAGGGCAACGATCAAGACTCCCTCCTTGGCATAAATCCGTTGATTTTTTGGCTTCTGTAAACTCCCTGAACCGCCTAACAATACGAGAATCCCTATGGTCGAAAAGAGGGCTGTAAAGACTTGGCTCGATTCACGGTAATAGACAGCAATCGCAACAGGAACCAAAAGGAGAACAGCTTCAATCAAAAGTAATTTTGAAAGGAGGTAGCGAATCATACTTTTATTCATTTCTTACCTCGCAATCAAGTCATAAATCTTAGTGATATTCGGCAACAAGGTTGTTGCTAGGAGCTTGTCTCCAACTTCCAACATATCCTCCCCAGTTGGGAAAATCGTTTTGCCCTTTCGAATGATAGCTGCAATAAGAACCCCTTTTTTCAATTTCAGTTGAGAAAGAGGTTTGGCAGTCATTTTATTGGCTTCCTTGATATGGAATTGCAGGGTTTCGATTTGGCCATTGGCTAGATGGTGCATGGCTTGAAGGTCTGAATACTGGGCATTAACCCGACCACGAATAAAGTGCATAATCGTGTCTACGGCAATACTTTTAGGTGTGATGATACTTGAAAAATCAGGCGCATTGATAATTTCGAGGAGACTGGTACGATTGACCTTGGTAATATTTTTCTGTACACCTACCCTGTCCAGGAACATAGAGGTAATCAGATTTTCCTCATCGACCCCTGTTAGAGTCGCAACGGCATCATAGTTTTGAGCACTTTCTTCCAGCAGGATATCTTGTGCGGTACCATCTCCTTGAACGATGTAGAGGTTTGGGAATTTCTCGCTAAAGAAGCTAGCGATTTCAGGATTGATTTCAATAATCTTAGTATCAATACGACTATCTTTGAGGATACCTAGTAGATAATAGGCAATTCTACCAGCTCCAACAATAAGAAGACCCTTCACGGCACGAGACTTGAAATAATTATGGAAGAGCATCATATCAACACGGTTACCAGTGACAAAGATTCTATCTTTATCCTGTACAGTCATGTTACCGCTTGGAATGATAATTTGATGATCTCTTTCTATCGCACGACAATGACATTGCCAAATTTTTTTCCGAAAATCAGAAATGGGCATTTGGCAAAGACTACTGGAGGATTTAACAGTGAATTCCATCAAGCTGACCCGTCCACCAAAGAAACGTTCGACAGATAGAGCGTTGGGGAAGTCAATGATGTTGGCGATAGCGCGGGCAGCCAAGAGCTCAGGGTTAACGATAAGAGAAAAACCGAGAATATTCTTTTCTTTGAAATAGGAGTTAGAATATTCAGGGTTCCGCACCCGAACGATGGTCTCTTTAGCTCCCATTTTTTTGGCTAGAACAGCTGCAATCATGTTGACTTCATCGTACTCAGTCAGGGTGATAAAGATATCACAATCTTGGACGCTGGCTTGCTCAAGAATGGCAAAATCGACCCCGTTACCAAGGATACCCATGATATCAAAGCGACTGACAATATGATTGAGAACAGCTTCGTCTTGCTCAATCAGCAAAACATCATGCTTTTCTGCAACCAAGGAGCGACAGAGGGCAAAACTAACTTTTCCCCCTCCGACAAGGATAATTTTCATAATAAAACCTACTTTTTCATGATGTAACTATCATATCCTTTTTCAAAAAAAATGCACCTACTAGCCAATAAGGGAGAACTTTTAGCGGAAATCTGCTATAAGGTAAAACTATACCCTAAGCAATTGAAATAGCTATTAGCGACTTTCTCTGAAATATGGTATGATAAAGGATATACAAGGAGATAAAATGAATAATAATTTACTGGTATTACAATCAGACTTTGGTCTGGTTGATGGTGCGGTATCGGCTATGATTGGAGTGGCTTTAGAAGAGTCTCCAACCTTAAAAATTCATCACTTGACGCACGATATCACACCTTATAATATTTTTGAGGGTAGTTACCGTCTCTTTCAGACGGTGGATTACTGGCCTGAGGGAACGACTTTTGTATCGGTTGTCGATCCAGGTGTCGGCTCGAAACGTAAGAGTGTGGTTGCCAAGACTGCAAACAATCAATACATTGTCACGCCAGATAATGGGACTCTTTCTTTTATCAAGAAACACGTTGGTATTGTAGCCGTTCGTGAAATTTCTGAGGTAGCTAATAGGCGTCAAAACACAGAGCATTCTTATACTTTCCACGGTCGTGATGTCTATGCCTATACTGGTGCTAAACTGGCCAGTGGTCACATTTCTTTTGAGGAAGTGGGGCCAGAGCTCAGTGTGGATCAGATTGTGGAACTTCCAGTCGTAGAGACCATTAGTGAAGATCATCTGGTGAAGGGAGCCATTGATATTCTGGATGTGCGTTTTGGTTCGCTTTGGACCTCTATTACGCGAGAAGAATTTTACAAACTGGAACCAGAATTTGGTGACCGTTTTGAAGTGACCATCTATCACGCTGATATGCTGGTCTATCAAAATCAGGTTGTTTATGGCAAATCATTTGCAGATGTGAGAATTGGGCAACCCATCCTTTACATCAACTCTCTCTATCGTTTAGGTCTGGCTATCAACCAAGGTTCCTTTGCCAAGGCCTATAATGTAGGTGTCGGTTCATCTTGGACCATTGAAATAAAGAAAATAGAATCATAAAATAGGAGAATATAGATGAAAAATCAATCAATTAAACAAGTTGTTGCTGTAGGAATTGGCGCTGCCCTCTTTGTCGTCATCGGGATGATCAACATTCCGACCCCTGTTCCAAATACAAGCATCCAGCTTCAGTATGCGGTACAAGCGCTACTTTCTATTATTTTTGGACCGATTATCGGTTTGCTTGTCGGGTTGATTGGTCATGCAATCAAGGACTCTCTTGCTGGTTACGGTCTGTGGTGGACTTGGATTATCGCTAGTGGGCTCTTTGGTCTAGCTGTGGGGCTATTTAGAAAGTACGTTCGCGTGATCAATGGTGTCTTTGACTGGAAAGATATTCTTATTTTTAACCTCATTCAACTACTTGCAAATGCCCTTGTTTGGGGTGTCTTGGCACCACTTGGAGATGTTGTGATTTATCAAGAAGCTGCAGAAAAAGTATTTGCCCAAGGAATTGTTGCGGGAATTGCTAATGGTGTATCTGTAGCTATTGCAGGAACTCTTCTCTTGCTTGCCTATGCAGGAACTCAAACTCGTGCAGGAAGTTTGAAAAAGGACTAATACTCTTCGGAAATCTCTTCAAACCACGTCANNAAACAGTGTTTTGAGCAACTTGTGGCTAGCTTTCTGGTTTGCTCTTTGATTTTCATTGAGTATAAAATGATGGGGAAGGCTGGGCAACCAGTCTTTTTCGATGTTTATAGATTAGTTAGGCAAGTAAGCTAGGATAGGAATCTTTTTGGCGCTAAGATTTTAAGAGAAGAGACTGCAAGAAGGGGTAAATTTATGATAAAATAGAAGTCTAATACTCTGCGAAAATCTAATTTAAACTGCGTCAGCTCTATCTGCAANNTTTGAGCAACCTACGGCTAACTTCCTGGTTTGCTCTTTGATTTTCATTGAGTAGAAGAAGCGAATGAAGAGAGTAAGATGAAAGAAGCTATAATTGAGTGGAAGGATTTCTCTTTCCGGTATGAAACACAACAAGAACCGACCTTGCAAGGGATAGACTTGACTATTTATAAGGGAGAGAAAGTTTTAATTGTTGGGCCATCTGGGTCAGGTAAGTCTACCTTGGGTCAATGTTTGAATGGGATTATTCCCAATATTTACAAGGGTCAGACGTCTGGAGAATTTTTGATCAAGGGGCAAGTGGCCTTTGATATGAGCATCTACGATAAATCTCATCTGGTCAGTACAGTTTTGCAGGATACAGATGGGCAGTTTATCGGCCTGTCTGTGGCAGAGGACTTGGCTTTTGCTCTGGAGAATGATGTGACAGCCCTAGATGAGATGAAAAGCCGTGTTCATAAATGGGCTGAAAAGCTGGATCTTCTCCCTTTACTGCCGCAGCGTCCCCAGGATTTGTCAGGTGGACAAAAGCAGCGGGTCAGTCTGGCTGGTGTCTTGATTGATGAGAGTCCGATTCTCTTGTTTGATGAGCCACTCGCCAATCTTGATCCCAAGTCAGGTCAGGATATTATCGAATTGATTGATCAGATTCATAAGGAGGAGGGGACGACGACCCTTATTATCGAGCACCGTTTGGAGGATGTTCTGCATCGCCCTGTCGATCGGATTGTCTTGATAAACGATGGCCGTATCCTCTTTAATGGGAGCCCTGATCAGTTATTGGCGACTGATTTATTGACTCAAAATGGAATTCGCGAACCCCTTTATCTAACGACTCTCCGTCAATTAGGTGTGGACTTAGTCAAGGAAGAACAATTAGCAAATCTAGATAACTTGTCTATCTCAAAAGGTCAGGTTCAGTTGCAGAATGAACTGGTAAAAGAAAACCCAGAATTGCAGTCACTCTTTAGACTAAAGGACGTGTCGTTTTCTTATGATGATAGACCGATTTTAAAATTCATTCATTTAGATATTAAAAAGGGTGAAAAAATTGCCATTGTCGGAAAAAATGGAGCAGGGAAGTCAACTCTAGCCAAGGCCTTAAGTAGCTTTATTCAGACGGAAGGTCGCTATCTTTGGGAAGGACAGGATATAAAAGGAGATTCTGTTGCAGAGCGGGCGGAACGAGTAGGCTATGTGCTGCAAAATCCTAATCAAATGATTTCAACCAATATGATTTTTGATGAGGTGGCTCTGGGACTTCGTTTGCGAGGTGTGGACGAGCAGGAAATTAAAACGAGAGTCTATGAAACCTTGAAAATCTGTGGTCTTTATGAATTCCGTAATTGGCCCATTTCTGCCCTGTCATTTGGTCAGAAAAAACGTGTCACTATTGCTTCGATTTTGGTCTTGGGGGCTGAAATTATCCTCTTAGATGAACCAACTGCAGGTCAAGACCAGAAGAACTATACTGAGATTATGGAATTTCTCGAAGAGTTGCATCAAAAAGGGCATACCATTGTCATGATTACGCATGATATGCAATTGATGCTGGATTATTCAGACCGAGCCCTTGTCATGGTGGACGGGGAATTGATTGCTGATACTGATCCAGCTAGTCTGTTGAGCAATCCTGAGCTGTTAGTAAAAGCCAACCTAAAAGAAACTTCAATCTTTAACTTGGCCAAAAAACTAGACGTGGATCCACTTGCTTTAACGGCATTTTACAAAGAAAGGAGAGAAGGATGCAAGCTAAATTAATTGGTTACCAGCATAGAGATACTGTGATTCATCGCTTGTCAGGAGCTGGTAAACTTCTCTTTTTCATCCTCGTGTCATTGGCGGCCATGATTAGCTATGATACCAGACTGCTTGTTCTGATTGCCATCTTTTCGGTCTTTCTCCTCTATTTGTCAGAAATCCGTTTTAAAGATGTTTCCTTTGTGGCCGTTTTTGCGACGGTATTTGCCGTTTTAAACGTTTTGATGGTCTATCTCTTTTCTCCTGAGTATGGGGTTGGACTTTACGGAGAGAGAAGTGTGATTTGGCAGGGAATCGGTGCCTACACTCTGACCAGCCAGGAGCTCTTTTATCTGCTAAATCTGGCCATTAAGTACCTTTGTACCATTCCTCTGGCTATTATCTTTTTGATGACAACCCATCCTAGTCAGTTTGCTTCTAGTTTAAATCAAATTGGTGTGCCTTACAAGATTGCCTATTCAGTCAGCCTGACTTTGCGCTATATTCCAGATTTGCAGGAAGAATTCTTTACTATCAAGATGTCTCAGGAAGCGCGTGGGATGGAATTATCCAAGAAAGCTTCTCTTATGCAACGAATCAAAGGCAATCTGCGCATTATCACTCCCTTGATTTTTAGCTCGCTAGAACGCATTGATACCATTGCGACCGCCATGGAGCTTCGGCGCTTTGGGAAAGAGAAAAAACGCACTTGGTATAGTTATCAAGCCTTGAGAAAAGGAGACTATCTTACCTTGCTCTTTGCAGCCTTGTTTTTAGTAACTAGTTTACTACTTATCTTGCAGAATCAGGGACGATTTTACAACCCTTGGAAATAGCTTGAAAAAATTGAAAAAATCAAGTCGTTTCTATTGACAATGATTCTGAAAGTGTTATACTAAGAAAGTAGTTTCGCTGATTTACTTCAAACCTGTTGTGAGGTAAGTTAACGATGCCTTAACCACGCTGTTTGCTGAGCTTGACTCCGGGCAGTGTGGCTATTTTTTTGCAATGGTGAAAGGAAGCAAGTCATGACAAATCACATTGTATTATTTGAACCACAAATTCCACAAAATACAGGCAATATCGCGCGTACTTGTGCTGCGACCAATTCTCCCCTCCACATCATCAAGCCAATGGGCTTTCCTATTGACGACCGCAAGATGAAGCGAGCTGGATTGGATTATTGGGATAAACTAGAGATTTATTTTTACGAGAGTTTGGAGGATTTCATGTCTCATATGAAGGGCAAACTCTATCTGATCTCAAAATTTGCTGAGAAAGTGTATTCTGATGTGGATTTATCGACTGACGAGGACCATTATTTTCTCTTTGGACGTGAAGACAAGGGCTTGCCTGAGGACTTTATGCGAGAACATCCTGAGAAGGCTCTCCGTATTCCCATGAATGATGAACATGTCCGCAGTCTCAATGTGTCTAATACCGTCTGCATGATTGTCTACGAAGCCCTCCGCCAGCAGCACTTTGCAGGTCTTGAGCTTGTTCATACCTATGAAGTGGATAAATTGAAATAAAAAATGAAAATGAAAATGAACAAAATGCTTGCGCTTGCAAGCGTTTTTTGTTATGATAAAAGAGTCTTCAGGGCAGGGTGTGATTCCCGACCGGCGGTAAATTTGACTATCTATTTTAGCTTTCTCGTCGTTGTCTTGTCTCGATATACTTTAAGTATTATCTTCGACTGCGACGCCTAGATAAATCTAAAATATCTTAGCCAAATAAGTCCGCGAGCGCAAGCTGATGTGGTGAGATTCCACAACCGACAGTATAGTCTGGATGGGAGAAGACGAAAGAATAGCTTTGTCTGTTCTGATAGATTTATAGCTAAACTGTAACCGCTTGCTTGGATTTCTTTAATAGAGTGAGAGGGAACTTTTGGGATATAAAAAGTGAGAATAGATAGAGGAATCCTTTCTAACTTCTTCTGATTTTATAGAAAATTGGAGGAACCTGTTATGACAAACACACGTCGACTTTCGACTATTGCAATTCTATCAGCTATCTCATTTGTGCTGATGTACTTTGACTTTCCGCTCTTGCCAGCGGCATCCTTCCTCAAGATCGAATTTAGTATCTTGCCAGTCCTTGTGGGTCTGGTGGTCATGGATTTGCCTGCTGCTCTAGGAGTTCTCTTGCTTCGCTCACTCTTGAAATTACTTCTTAACAGTCAGGGAGTGAATACTTACATTGGTTTGCCAATGAATATCGTAGCTTTGGGAGTTTTTGTCATCGTATTTGCTTTGATTTGGAAAAAGGAACGGACAACCCTTCGTTTCCTACTAGGCTCTCTAGCTGGGACTATTGGTTTAACCGTGGCTATGTTGGTTCTCAACTATGTTTACGCTGTTCCTTTGTACGCTAAGTTTGCTAACTTTGATATTGGAAAAATTTTGGGACTTTCCAACTACCTAATGACCATGGTATTACCTTTTAACTTGATTGAGGGTGTAATCTTTTCCGTTTCATTCTGGTTGTTGTACGTTCTCTTGAAACCAACCTTAAAACATTATGAAAGATAAACAAACATTTTTAATGAAGGGCAGTTTTGCCCTTTTACTTTTCGTTATTCTTGGCTACATGGTCAAATTTTACCCTGAAACGCTGGTCGGTTTTGACCAACCGATACAAACTGCCGTTCGAGGAGATTTGCCAGATTACTTGACGATTCTTTTCCGAGCCATCGCACGCTTGATTGATATTCCAGTGATTATCACTTGGGTTGCCATCGTAGCCTTTATCTTTTATCGTAAGCGATGGAAGATAGAAAGTTTCTTCATGCTGGGAAATCTGGCTTTAGCAGGACTTTTAATCGTGACTTTTAAAAACATCTACCAGCGCCCACGACCAGCTATTTTACACTTGGTTGAGGAGAAGGGATTTTCCTTCCCAAGTGGTCATTCTCTGGCTGTAACCTTGATGGTCGGCTCTCTGATTGTCATTCTCAGTCAACGGATGAAAAATCCGGTCTGGAGAAAAATCATGCAAATTGTGCTAGGTCTCTACCTAGTCAGTGTGCTGGTATCAAGGGTCTATCTGGGAGTTCATTATCCATCAGATGTCCTTGCCAGTCTCTGTGTGGGCTTGGGAGTCTTGTTTATCGAATTTCCCTTCTATGACAAGCTACGCTTCCAATGGCGATTTAAGGGCAAGCAGAAGTGATGAAAAAGATAAAAGATTATATAAATACAAACAGAAGGACATAAAATATATACTTGAAACATGTTTTGGAACTTGATATACTTTAATACATAAAGCAAGGAGGAAGAAAGTGTGGATATGTTGTTAGCGACACGCTTAAAAAATAAGAGAAAGGAATTAAAATTATCTCAAAAGGAATTGGCTGAGGGGATTTGTGAGCAAGGACAGATTAGCCGTATGGAGCAAGGTAAATACTCACCCGGGTCAGAATTACTCTTTCAGCTATCTAAGCGATTGAAGGTGAGTATGAATTATTTCTTTGAAGAGACTGAGGTTTCTAGTTTAGAAAATATTGACAAGTTTAAAGAACTATCTAAGAAGTTTTTGGATGAGAGGGAATATGAATCTCTCAAATACATTTATGAACTTGAAAAATCTAAACGTGCTCGTTTATCTGCTAAAGACCAGATTTATTTAGACTGGATTGATACGTTAGTTCAATTCCGTTATCTAAATCATCAAACAGGGGCAGTTGCGAAATTGGAAAAAATACTGTTATCTCTGAAAAAATCTGATTTTTACTATCTACAACTGGGAAATACCTTGGCTAATTTTTATTTTGATATGGGGCAGGAAGACACATATCAGGAGCTCTATCAACTTTTAAAAGAGAACATCCAGTCATTATCTGTCCATCATTTGGAACAATTAGAACTGATGATTAAATTCCGATATAACTATTGTAGATATTTGTGGTTGAATGAACGAACATCTGAAGCTATAGAAGAGATTACAGCAACAATAGCTATTTGTAAAAGATATAATAGCAGTTATCGATTAGCAGATTTGTATTGTTTATTGGGAAATATAAGCGTGGGCTTTGCTGAAAAGGATAGGATACTAGGTTTTTATCAAGTATCTTACCAGCTTTACAAGCATGAAGACAACCAGAGAATGATGCTGGAAATTGAGAAGGAAATGAAATTATTGGAAAGTGAAGATTAAGAAAAAGATTTGTATTTTTAGATAACTTAAATTCATATTTCAAAAAAAATAAAAAAACACCATAAAAATTATTGACAAACCAAAATTGATGTATTAGAATATCATCAATAGTTTTTGATTTTGGTATTGGAGCTTTGGGGATATATTGGGCGTTGTTAGGATTTCAATTTCCTTTTGAGCTGAAGAAGGAGGCAATCCAATGAATACTTTTCTGACCAATAAAAATTACCGGATGTTGCTAATTAATCAATGGGTTTCGTCATTTGGTGATACGCTGTTTTATATTTCATTTATTTCTTATGTATCGGGATATAAATTTGCTTCATTAGCTGTTCTTTGTATAACAGTTTCGGAGACTTTGCCGCAGATTTCTCAGTTGTTCACAGGCGTTATTGCCGATTTTCAAAAAAATCGTGTTGCAAAATATATTGCTATATTGGCAAGTAAGTTTCTGCTTTATACTCTATTGACACTGTTTGTAACGGATAAGAACTTTTCTATGGGGATGGTTTTTCTTATTTGTGGCATCAATCTTTTATCAGATACCATGAGTTATTTTGCAGGTGCTATGATTTCTCCTTTGTATGTGAGGATTATAGGAGATGATATGACAGATGCTATGGGGTTTAGACAGGCAACTGCTGGTGTAGTTAATATTCTTAGCAACCTTACAGGTGGAGTTTTGATTGGGGTCATCAGTCTTCAGATGTTTGTGGGTTTGAATGCTTTGACCTTTCTTTTTGCACTGTTGGGTGTGGTGTTTATTCGTACTTCTTTGAGAGATATTGAGGGACAGATGGAGGTTAGTAAAAGATTAACCGCAAAATCTTTTGGAGAGCATTTCCTCTATTCTATGAAGATATTGTCAAGTTTTCCAACCATCATCAAATTAATATTCATTGCAGCTATGAACCAAGTGATTTTAAGCATTATTACCCCTTTAACGACTTTGATGTTGATTCATCATCCATTTATCTTCTTTGACACTGGGAAATCCATTGCAGCATTGTCAGTGGTTATTTTTTCAGGAACGATTGTGGGAAGTTTTTTGAGTGGAGGTATCCTAAAAAATATTCCCATAAAAATGATTGTCTACTTTGAAGAAATTATGCATCTCTGTATTCTCTTTTCTTGGTTGACCAATCATTTCCTCCTTTTATTGGTAGTTGTCTTCTTATGCGCAGTTGCAGTAGGAATGATGGGGCCTCGGATTTTCAACCTTGTATTCTCGATGGTTCCAGAAGAAGTCATGGGAACCATCCAGTCAGTGCTTGGAGTATTCAATGTTGTTGTACCAGGAATTCTTAGCATGCTCATCGTTGCCTTAGCGAGTGCTACAAACATAAAAATCACAGTGCTTCCACTTTTTATTTTTGTATTGACTGCCTTAGCAATTGTGAAAGCAATGAAAATAGAGTAATAGTAGTATGAACTACTGTCTCTTTTTGGGTGGGAGTTCATTACCCATCAGACGTCCTTGCCAGTCTCTGTGTGGGCTTGGGAGTCCTGTTTATCGAGTTTCCCTTCTATGACAAGCTCCGCTTCCAATGGCGATTTAAAGGCAAACAGAAGTGAGTATCGAATTCCCTTGAGGAGAAAGAAATGAAAGTCAATATAGCAGATCTTCATCCGACTCAACTATATTTATCAGAAAAGAAGTTGCAAGATATTCAGATGCTTTACCAGTCGGCAGAAACAAACCAAGTCGATCCAATCAGTATTCTTGCCTTTGGAGATTGTTTGCTGATTACAGATGGGCATCACAGGGCTTATCAGGCTTTATTGGCAGGTCGGGATACGATTTCTGCTGAGTGGGATAGAGATGGTGGTGATGAACTATATCATCTCTATGCGCAAGCTTGCGAGGAAAGAAAGATTTACTCTGTTTTTGATTTAGAAGATCGTATCCTAGCTCAAGATGAGTATGAAGCAAAATGGTATAACTGGTGTGATGGTTTTAATCAAGCAGCAACTTTCTTATTGAAAAGGAAAGCAGATGAAACAGACCCTACAAATAGATAATTCACTGCGTCTTGTTCCTTATTATAAGGTCAATCATTGTGAAGAAGCTTTTGCTTGGTATCAGGATGTGAACTTGGTTCACCTCGTAGATGGTGTGAAGAGACCTTATAGTCAAGAAACTTTGGAAGCTATGTATTCCCATTTGGATCAGCATGGTGAACTTTTTTGGATTGAAGTCAAGGAGAAGGGAGAATGGTTTCCAATTGGGGATGTTACACTATCTAAGGATAATCTCCCCATTGTGATTGGGAATTCCGCTTACCAACATCGAGGACTTGGAAAAAAGATTCTAAGTACTTTGATTGAATTGGCTCGAGTAAAAGGATGGAAAGAATTGAGAGTCAAGGAAATCTACACCTACAATCATGCTTCTAGGAGGTGTTTCAAGTCGCTTGGATTTGTGGAAAATGGAGCAACAGAAAAAGGAATGAGTTTTATATTGAAATTAGTCTAATCCTGTCACTTTCTCCCCCTTAACTTTTGACTATTCTGCAAAATTATCGTAAAATAAAGAGTAAATGATAAAATGTGGTCAGAGTCTGTTTGCTCTGGCGATAGTAGTATAAATGAGGAGAAACGCTTTGGAATTAGAAGTATTTGCTGGGCAAGAAAAAAGTGAACTATCTATGATTGAGGTAGCGCGTGCTATCTTGGAACTTCGTGGTCGCGATCATGAGATGCATTTTAGCGATCTTGTAAACGAAATTCAAAACTACCTTGGAACATCAAACAGCGATATCCGCGAAGCCTTGCCTTTGTTCTACACAGAGTTGAACTTTGACGGTAGCTTCATCTCACTTGGAGACAACAAATGGGGGCTTCGTTCATGGTATGGTGTGGACGAAATCGACGAAGAAATCATCGCTCTTGAAGAAAATGACGACGATGAAGTAGCACCAAAAGCTAAGAAAAAACGTGTTAATGCCTTCATGGATGGCGATTCAGATGCTATTGACTACAATGCAGATGATCCAGAAGACGAAGATGCATACGAGGCAGATTCAGCTCTTTCATATGATGATGAAAATCCAGATGATGAAAAAAATGAAGTGGAAGCTTATGATGCAGAAATCAACGAAATCGCTCCTGATGACTTGGGTGAAGACGTGGATCTCAACGAGGAAGATGACGAGTTCTCAGAAGATGATGCTGAAACCAGCGAGGAATAAAAGGTAGCTATTGACAATTATCCTATTTTTAGGTATCATATTGTTCGGGCACCTCTTTTAGAGGTCGGGGCTCCCTAGTTCTTAGGGAGCTATTTTTGTTTTTTCAAGAAGTTATCTTCTTGTATTTTAGTTGTGAATCTGGTGCAGTCGTCCCAGATTATTCTTATTAGTAGGGTCTTGTTTTCTATGTCCCCTCGTAGTTAACAAGGCCTTGAGCATTTTAGAAAGAGGAATCTATGTCTACGAAATATATTTTTGTAACTGGTGGTGTGGTATCGTCTATTGGGAAAGGGATTGTGGCAGCGAGTCTAGGCCGTCTCTTGAAAAATCGTGGTCTCAAAGTAACCATTCAAAAGTTTGACCCTTATATCAATATTGATCCGGGAACCATGAGTCCTTACCAGCACGGGGAAGTTTTTGTGACAGATGACGGAGCTGAGACAGATTTGGACTTGGGTCACTATGAACGTTTCATCGATATCAATCTCAACAAATATTCCAACGTGACAACTGGGAAAATTTACAGTGAAGTTCTTCGTAAAGAACGCCGTGGAGAATACCTTGGGGCAACTGTTCAAGTCATTCCTCATATCACAGATGCTTTGAAAGAAAAAATCAAGCGTGCCGCTCTAACGACCGACTCTGATGTCATTATCACAGAGGTTGGTGGAACAGTAGGAGATATCGAGTCCTTGCCATTCCTAGAGGCTCTTCGTCAGATGAAGGCAGATGTGGGTGCGGATAATGTCATGTATATCCATACAACCTTGCTTCCTTACCTCAAGGCTGCTGGTGAAATGAAAACCAAACCAACCCAACACTCTGTCAAAGAATTGCGTGGCTTGGGAATCCAACCAAATATGTTGGTTATTCGTACAGAAGAGCCAGCTGGTCAAGGAATTAAAAATAAACTGGCCCAGTTCTGTGATGTGGCACCAGAAGCCGTTATCGAATCGTTGGATGTTGAACACCTTTACCAAATTCCATTGAACTTGCAGGCACAAGGTATGGACCAAATTGTCTGTGACCATTTGAAATTAGATGCACCTGTAGCGGATATGACAGAATGGTCAGCCATGGTGGACAAGGTCATGAACCTCAAGAAACAAGTTAAAATTTCCCTTGTCGGTAAGTATGTGGAGTTGCAAGATGCCTACATTTCTGTGGTTGAAGCCTTGAAACACTCTGGTTATGCCAATGACGCAGAAGTTAAAATCAATTGGATCAATGCCAATGATGTGACAGCAGAGAATGTGGCAGAGCTCTTGTCTGATGCGGACGGAATCATCGTACCAGGTGGTTTTGGCCAACGTGGTACGGAAGGGAAAATCCAAGCCATCCGCTATGCGCGTGAAAATGATGTTCCAATGTTGGGAGTCTGCTTGGGAATGCAGTTGACATGTATCGAATTTGCTCGTCACGTTTTAGGACTCGAAGGTGCCAATTCTGCAGAGCTTGCACCAGAAACAAAATACCCTATCATTGATATCATGCGTGATCAGATTGATGTTGAGGATATGGGGGGAACCCTTCGCTTGGGGCTTTATCCGTCTAAGTTGAAACGTGGCTCTAAGGCAGCAGCTGCTTATCATAATCAAGAAGTGGTGCAACGCCGTCACCGTCACCGTTATGAGTTTAATAATGCCTTCCGTGAGCAGTTTGAGGCAGCAGGTTTTGTCTTTTCAGGAGTTTCTCCAGACAATCGTTTGGTAGAAATCGTGGAAATTCCTGAAAATAAATTCTTTGTAGCTTGTCAGTATCACCCTGAACTGTCAAGCCGTCCAAACCGACCAGAAGAACTCTACACTGCCTTTGTTACTGCAGCGGTTGAGAACAGCAATTAGCAAAATCAGAACCTTTGAGAAAAATCTCAGAGGTTTTTTGCATACGATGATATTGCAGTATATCTGAGGTAGGAGTCCTCTGTATGTACCTGCTACCGTTGAAATCAATAGCGACTCCCTCTTGCCCTGTGCTAGTGAATGGATTTTTCAGTATATTGAAATGAAATAAAATTTGAACAAATTAATTCGGAAAGCCAAATCAATTTCTAGCAAAGTTTTAGGAACTGGATTGTATAGTG
Organism: Streptococcus sp. 477; assembly: GCF_013277295.1. Lineage (NCBI taxonomy): Bacteria > Bacillati > Bacillota > Bacilli > Lactobacillales > Streptococcaceae > Streptococcus > Streptococcus sp. 477. Next base: position 218 of record NZ_VMMQ01000098.1, on the reverse strand, counting down.
AATTGAAATAAGATGTGAACAACTCTATCAGGAAAGTCAAATTAATTTATAGAAATATTTTAGCAGTCAAGATGTACTGTTATAGATTCAATATACTATACTTTTTTAATTTAATCCACTATAATAAAATGAAATAATAACAGGATAAATCGTTCAGGACAGTCAAATCGATTTCTAACAATGTTTTAGAAATAGAGGTGTACTATTCTAGTTTCAAT
>NZ_VMMQ01000097.1:0-1807 GCF_013277295.1 Streptococcus sp. 477 | reverse complement strand
GGAAGTTTGCTGATGGAAGCACTCAAGAAATTGATGTTCCTTATGATATTCCTGATACTTGGGAGTGGGTGAGATTAAACGATATAACCTCCTACATTCAAAGAGGAAAGTCTCCAAAATATTCAAATATTCCTATATACCCTGTGATTGCTCAGAAATGTAATCAATGGTCTGGCTTTTCTATTGACTTGGCAAGATTTATTGATCCCGAAACAGTTCATAGTTACCAGAAAGAAAGATTACTAAGAGATGGTGATTTAATGTGGAATTCAACAGGCCTAGGTACGTTAGGACGATTAGCTATTTACCATGAAAATAAAAATCCTTATGGCTGGGCTGTTGCAGATAGCCATGTTACAGTTATAAGAGTCTTATCGGGGTTTATTAATTGCCATTTCATCTATAATTTTCTTTCCTCTCCTATTGTTCAGTCAGTTATTGAAGAAAAAGCGTCGGGTAGTACAAAACAAAAAGAATTATTAACGAAGACTATAAAAGAATATTTAATCCCTCTCCCTCCGCTAGCTGAACAACAACGCATAATAGAAGCAATCGAATCAGCTTTAGAAAAAGTAGATGAATATGCTGAAAGTTATAATAGACTAGAACAGCTAGATAAAGAATTTCCAGATAAACTAAAAAAATCTATTCTTCAATATGCTATGCAAGGAAAATTAGTTGAACAAGACCCAAATGATGAATCAGTCGAAGTTTTACTTGAAAAAATACGAGCAGAAAAACAAAAACTCTTTGAAGAAGGCAAGATTAAAAAGAAAGATTTGGACATTTCTATTGTTTCCCAAGGAGATGATAGCTCTTATTATGGGAAGATACCTATGAATTGGGTACAGACAACATTAAATTATATAGGAATAATTAGTACTGGTAACACGCCATCTAAAAATAGCCCTGAAAACTACGGCGGCGAAATACCATTCTATAAACCTGCTGATTTATTACAAGGAGAACTATACAATGCAACTGAATATTTATCGGTTCTAGGAAATACAAAATCCAGAAAAATAAAAGCAGGTTCTATTTTAATAAATGGTATTGGAAATATTGGAATTGCTGGGATTGTTCGTGTTGATGGAGCGTTTAATCAACAAATGCATGGCATAGAAGTATTTAATTTTGTCAACTCAAAATTTTTACTTTTAGCTATACAGTCTGATTTTATGCAAAAACAATTCAAGAACAATACATCATCTACCACTATTCCTATATTAAACAAAACTAGATTTTCTCAAACTATAATTAATTTTCCAGGTATACGTACACAAAAATTAATAATTACTAAAGCTGAGAAACTTTTTGAAAAAGTAAATCAATTTTAGCAACAATTCTCTTTTGTTCTAAAACTGAAGGAATACCTATTATTTTAGATTTTAGATACGAATAATGTCGAGCATAGCCCCTGTTCCTAACAAATAATAGCGTATAGTCTAAGTGGTATTTTAAAAATTTTGCAGATAAGCAAATTGGAGACAGAATTTTTACTCCGTCTGCACCAACAACAAAAGGGAAGTCTATAATCTTAAGATTTCTTGTATGGTCACCAAATATTACAACGTTTGTTTTATAGTCTAGAATCTTAGAAAAATTATTAGAAAATCCTTCAACTAATATTTTAGATTGACTAACTACTGGAATCTTGCCCTCTTTTACAATTTCAGACTGTTTTATTTGATAAGGCTTAGCTGAAATAGTTGTTACAATTTTTTCTAAAGGAGCTAGCAACCAAGTTGATCTTCTTGGAAAATCTATTTCAATTTTAATGTTATTCAGATAATAAGAGCCATAATCA
>NZ_VMMQ01000096.1:0-4803 GCF_013277295.1 Streptococcus sp. 477 | reverse complement strand
TAGATAGATGAATTGTCATGGAGCAACACCTTATCCAAAAGCTGTTCTATCATTTCGAGATTGAGAGATTGAAAAAAACTTACTTCAAGCTTGCCAATACGAATTTTAAGCAGAATATCATTTCTCTTTTTAGAATCAAAACGACGAGATTGTGGAATCTCTACAGGAACAATAGGTTGTGGCATTAAAATATCCTCCAATAGTTTTACTTTACTAATAGTATACAGGAGGTCTTCCATGAATGATAGATACCTTGTTATGACGCGCTTACAGAGTATTACACCTCAGATGCACCACATGCCCGTCGTACTTCAAAAAAACTGAAGTCAGATTTCACTGACCTCAGTTTTTTATTATTTAGCATAATCTACTGCACGAAGCTCACGAATCACGGTTATCTTGATATTTCCTGGGTAATCGAGATTGTTTTCAATTTTCTCACGAACTTTGTGAGCTAAGATTGTGACTTTGTCGTCCTTGATTTTTCCTGGATTGACCATGATACGAATTTCACGTCCTGCTTGAAGGGCAAAGCTATTTTGTACCCCTTCAAAGCCGTTCGCAATTTCTTCCAAATCATGGAGACGCTTGATGTAGCTTTCAAGAGACTCACTACGAGCACCTGGACGAGCTGCGCTCAAGGCATCTGCTGCAGCAACGATAACTGCAATGACGCTCTCAGCTTCAACATCTCCGTGGTGACTAGCAATCGTATTGACCACAACTGGATGTTCCTTGTACTTACGTGCCAATTCCATACCGATTTCAACGTGGCTACCTTCAACCTCGCGGTCAATGGCTTTTCCGATGTCGTGAAGGAATCCAGCACGACGGGCAAGAGCCGCATTCTCACCAAGCTCGCTGGCCATAATACCAGCTAACTTAGCAACCTCAATCGAATGGCGCAAAACATTTTGGCCATATGAAGTCCGGAATTGCAAGCGACCCATAATCTTCATCAAGTCTGGATGAAGGTTTGGTGCGCCAATCTCATAGGCAGCAGCCTCACCGTATTCACGGATCTTATTGTCAATCTCTTGACGGTTTTTCTCAACCAACTCTTCGATACGAGCTGGGTGGATACGACCATCCTTGAGCAACATTTCCATAGTCATACGGGCAATCTCACGACGAATCGGATCAAATCCTGACAAGGTCACCACTTCTGGTGTATCGTCGATAATCACATCGACCCCTGTCAAACTTTCAAAGGTACGAATGTTACGACCTTCACGACCAATAATGCGTCCCTTCATAGTATCGTCTGGCAGATGAACCGTTGAGTTTGTTGACTCCGCTACATATTCACCAGCGATACGTTGCATAGCTTGAACCAGGATGTCCTTGGCCATTTTGTCAGAACGTTCCTTGACCTCTTGCTCAGCTTCGCGAATACGACTGGCAATCTCCTTGGTCAAGTTTTCCTCTGTCTGTGCCAAGATAATATCTCGTGCTTCTGCCTGAGACAGAGCACCAATACGCTCTAGTTCTGCTTCTTTTTGTCTTTCGACTTCCTCTAATTGCTCTTCACGCGCATCAAGGTTTTTCGCTCTATCAGAAATACTTTGTTCTTTTTGTTCAAGTGTTTGTTCTTTACTCGTCAAATTGTCGTCCTTACGGTCAAGGCTAGTAGCTCTCTCTGTCAAACGACTTTCGATTTGTTTGAGTTCTTGACGTTCTGATTTGAATTCAGCGTCCACTTCTTCACGGTATTTTCTGGCTTCTTCTTTGGCCTCCAATAGTGCTTCTTTTTTAAGAGACTTGCTTTCACGTTTGGCTTCATTAACAAGTAAATCCACTTCACGCTCAGCTTGTCCACGTAAATTAGTTGCTTCTTGTTCAGCATTTAAAAGCATCAACTCTGCAGCTTCCTGAGATGATTTCATCTTAGCTGAGATGCTGACATATCCAATGACTAAACCAATGATGACGGCAAAAACAGCAATCGCAAGCGACATGATTTCCATGTTTTTACCTCATTTTATTGTTATTCCGAATGACATACATTCTTTTACATTCTACCATAAAAAAGTGATTTTCACAAACCTTAAATGGATATCGCTAACATCCGCATTATCACTATCATAGTTATCATTTACAGATATAAAGCGAATACCTTTTTCAAGAAATATCTTTTGTAAGTACTTTCCTGACTCGATATAATCTCTGCCGAAACGAGATAAATCTTTTACCATAATGATAGAAAACTTTCCTTTATTCAGGTCATCAATCATATTCTTAAAATTTGGTCGCTCAAAATTAGAACCACTATATCCATCATCTACATATTCATAGGATAATTCAATAGATTTCTCTTCTACCTCAAAAGCAAAAAGGATAAATTCCCCCTACACTTAAAATTTATCCCTCTTGGTAACCTCTTTTATTAATTTTTTTGATAAAGAAAACGCACATTTTATTTAACTGGTGCTGAAATATTTATAATAATATTTTTTTAGTTCTTTCTAGAATAATGATATTAAGATTTTTCATATATCTTATATATTCTTCTTCTGTGCTAGCAATCCTAATATCTTCTTTATCTAAAAAGACAACCTGATTGTTCTCTAAATCTGATTTAATTAAATCTATAATTTTATTTTGCTCATATATAAATCCTTCTAACTTAAAAAACTCGACAAATTTCTCAAATCCATTTTTACAATTATCATCATCAAAAAATAGTTCAAACCATTCACGGTAATTCTCTATAGCATAATCTATTTTTGAATTATTATTTCCCGCAAACCATTCTTTTATAGCATATAGTGTTAAATCAAAAAGATCATAATATCCTTTATAAATTCCATTCTTGATTCTAGGTTTTCCACCTCTAGCTGTATTAACGGTTTCTGATTTTCCACCACCTCTAGGGAAAAGAATGTGTCCACCTATTGTTCTTGAAATACTCAAATGATCTAAAATTATTCTGTCGTTTAATCCTGCCTTTCTTGCCCAATAAATAGAGGCTCCTATATAATCACTTGATAATAAATACTTATCCTTATCAATAAATAAAGTATAAAAATCTCCATTTCCAAAGTTTTGGCATTTATTACATACAGATGTTATTTTAAGTTTTTCTTTTGAATCATCATCAAAAAACATCTTACATAAATCATCGTACAACGCCTTACTACATACATCAGGATCCTTTCTATTATATAATGAAAAACCTTTGGGAAAATAAGGATATAAATCAAATAGATAATTTTTAAACTTCATATTTATTATTCTCCATTAAATCTTTTTAGGAAATTTAAAGTCAAATTTTCCTCCAAGCACACCCGCACTTACTCCCGCAACTACTACAAGTGTTGTACTAATTGTTCCTATTTTCTTCACGCCACTGTTTAGCTCTTTTGTTAAATAAAACAACATTGATCATATCTGCTTCACTTACATACTTGTAAGACAACTGTTCGTTGGTAAGATCTTTTAAGAGATATTCTTTGATTGCATCTGTATGAATTTTGTAGTTAATCTTAGAAATTTCTCTATTCAAATTCCAGCCTAATGATATCTTAGAATTTTAATCTGACTTAAGTCTTTTGTAATCCTGAATTACATACATCTTAAATTCAGCAGAAATACATGAAGCAAATTCAAAGGCAATATCTATATGTGCAAATGCACCACCATATCTTCCACCTTTTGAGATAATTCCGATTGCTCCAGTTTTCTCTACCCATTTCTTAGGAGACAATGTAAATGAATTATATCCAGCTTCCGATTTAATTCGGTCGAATTCGACCGAATTGAAATTCATGTTGTTTAAGCTTTTCCATAAACCAAGAAACTCAATTGTATCTTTTCTTCTCATCCAATTTTTAATTACATCACTCGATACTTATCCGAACGATAAGCTCCACGTAAGGTGTTCGCAATCGACCAAACTGCATTGACTACATTTGAAATCTGAACATCGTTCGACTGGAATATCGGTAGTTTTTCTTTAAAATTAGACATTTGCTTCCCCTGTTTTTATGATTTACAATTCTCTTCATTATACCACAAATTAAGAGTTATAAAGCGGATTCAAGGGTAAAGATCGAAGTTCATATACTAACTTTCTTTTCTGAGTTTTTGTCTTTTGTATTAGGGATTCTGTCATTTTCCAAAAAACTTTATCTTAAACTTACTAATAAAAATTTAAAAAATAAAAAGCCTACTTCGCAGTAGACTTAGTAATGATCTTTAAAGGACAAGAAAGCCACGCTATCTCCATCCATCATATAAATCAAGCGATTTTCTGCGTCGATACGACGTGACCAGGCTCCTTGGTAGTCATACTTTAGTGGTTCTGGCTTACCTATTCCTGTAAAGGGATCACGTTGAATATCCTTGATTAGTTTATTGATTCTTTTTAACGTTTTCTTGTCCTGGGTTTGCCAGTAGCAATAATCTGCCCACGCATCTTCTGTAAACTTGAGTAGCATTCATCACTCCTCAATAACATGGACCTGAGTACTTCCAGCACGAACTTGAGCCATTCCTCGCAAGACCTTGTCAGATAGTTCCTTATTTTGAACGATTCTCAGAGTTTCTTGAATACTATCCCACTCGCTCTTTGAAAGGACTACAATGTCCTCGTCTGGATTTTTATTAACCACTGTCAAAGGCTCAAATTCATCGTTTACCTTCTTCATGTAGTCCTTTAAATGATTTCGGAATGTTGAGTAAAGGACTGCTTCCATAACCATACCTCGTTTTACCTCTTTTCCACTATTATACACGAAAAGAAAGAAATTGTCAGGAACTTGTACAAGATTTTCTTTTCCATCTATTTATACTCAATGAAAA
>NZ_VMMQ01000095.1:0-3442 GCF_013277295.1 Streptococcus sp. 477 | reverse complement strand
GGCCACAGGATGGTTGCTATACAATGGCTCATGGTACTACCTCAATAGTAATGGCGATATGAAAGTTAGCCAATGGTTCCAAGTTAGTGGGAAATGGTACTATGTAGATGAATCAGGTATGCTTGCAGTCAATACAACAGTAAACGGCTATAGAGTCAATGCTAATGGTGAATTGGTAAACTAAATCTAACTGAATGAATCTTAATATTATTTTTTGATAGGATATTAAGGCTGAAAATAACTCCATAATCTCTAGCCAGATTTATGCTACTGGAGATTATGGAGTATTTTGTAATATAAGAGATAATGGAAGGATGAGCTAGTAACTCAACATTCTTATATAATAGATTGAATCTAGAGTAGTACATAGTTACTGATGAAAAATCAACTGTTAAAGTGCCTGCTGGCAAATAATTACCTAACACAGGTTCAGCATCAAGTGCAGCACTTGCTAGTCTTGGTCTAGTGGTGGCAACAAGTGGTTTTGCTTTGCTAGGAAGAAAGGCTAGACGTAGAAAATAGGATAGCTAGAAAATTCTATTCTCTACTTAAAGTTAGATTATAAGGGGGATTTGGAGAAGTCATCAATCCTAGTGATGGGTGAGAGAAGAGAGAACCCAAGATAATCGCACACTTTAGCTGAAAAGGGATATTCTATCAATGTAACCAGTCTCTTCTGTCTCTAACTGTGGGACAGGAGATGGGTAATATCGAGTAGAAAAGCTAGCAGAATAGCTCTATTAAAGAGAGGAGGGAAACCGAAAAATTGGGTACCCCTCCTCTTTTTTGGTATAATAGAAGATAGAAAACGAGGTTAGAAGAGATGATTTTTGATACACATACACACTTGAATGTAGAAGAATTTGCAGGTCGTGAGGCAGAAGAAATTGCCTTGGCTGCTGAGATGGGTGTGACACAGATGAATATTGTTGGTTTTGATGAACCGACGATTGAGCGTGCTTTGGAGTTGGTAGATGAGTATGACCAGCTCTATGCGACTATTGGTTGGCATCCTACAGAAGCAGGGACTTACACGGAGGAGATTGAAGCTTACTTGCTTGACAAGCTCAAGCATCCAAAGGTAGTTGCCTTGGGTGAGATTGGTTTGGACTACCATTGGATGACAGCGCCAAAAGAGGTGCAGGAGCAGGTTTTTCGTCGTCAGATTCAGTTATCTAAGGACTTGGATTTGCCTTTTGTTGTCCATACCCGTGATGCGCTGGAAGATACCTATGAGATTATTAAGAGCGAGGGAGTTGGTTCTCGAGGTGGCATCATGCATTCTTTCTCAGGAACTCTTGAATGGGCAGAGAAGTTTGTGGAGCTTGGTATGACCATTTCCTTCTCAGGAGTGGTGACTTTTAAGAAGGCAACTGACCTCCAAGAAGCAACTAAAGAGTTACCTTTGGACAAGATTTTGGTGGAGACAGATGCTCCTTACTTAGCACCTGTACCCAAGCGTGGTCGCGAAAATAAAACAGCCTATACTCGCTATGTGGTGGACTTTATCGCTGACTTGCGTGGCATAACGACAGAAGAGCTGGCGGCGGCAACGACTGCAAATGCGGAGCGAATTTTTGGATTGGACAGCAAGTAATGAAAGAAAAAATTTCTCAAGTCATCGTGGTCGAAGGTCGCGATGATACGGCAAATCTCAAACGTTATTTCGATGTAGAGACCTATGAGACACGAGGTTCTGCTATCAATGACCAGGATCTAGAGCGGATTCAACGTCTACACCAACGCCATGGAGTCATTGTCTTTACAGATCCAGATTTTAATGGGGAGCGGATTCGGCGCATGATTATGACGGCCATTCCAACAGTTCAGCATGCCTTCCTCAAACGAGATGAAGCTGTTCCCAAGTCCAAGACCAAGGGGCGTTCTCTGGGAATCGAGCATGCTGGCTATGAAGATTTGAAAATAGCTCTAGCTCAGGTGACAGAACAATTTGAACATGAGAGCCAGTTTGACATCAGTCGTAGCGACTTGATTCGCCTTGGTTTTCTAGCAGGGGCAGACAGCCGTAAGCGCCGAGAATATCTGGGAGAGGCTCTCCGAATCGGCTATTCCAACGGCAAGCAACTCCTCAAACGCCTAGAGTTGTTTGGGGTCACCTTGGCAGAAGTGGAAGAAGCTATGAAATCTTATGAGTAGGAAAGATGTAGCTGTTACAATTTTTTAAGTTTCACAGTATTTTTCGAAGCAGGTAGAAGAGGAGGTGTCTGATGTTAATTGGTCAAAAAATTAAAGAGATTAGGATAGAAAAAGGAATTAGTCGTCCAGATTTTTGTGGAGATGAGCAAGAACTGACAGTTCGTCAACTGTCGCGAATTGAAAGTGGAGCTTCGCAACCGAGTTTGCCCAAGTTAGACTATATTGCTCGCCGGCTAGGAGTTCCAGTTTATAGCCTTATGCCGGATTTTTCAGCTCTTCCTCCTGTTTATTTAGAATTGAAATACCAGATTTTACGTGAACCAATCTATGGTAAAGAAGAGGAGTACGATAAGAAGGAAGCGTGTTTGGAAGAGATTTATAAAACATACTTTGATAATCTTCCTAAAGAAGAACAATTAGCATGTGAAGTATTGCAGGCGTGTTTGGATACTTCTAGAACTAGAAGGCCTGAATATGCAGAGTTAATACTTGAGGAACATATGCCTCAGATCATAGAAAAAGAAGTTTATTCAACAAATGATATGTTGTTGATTCGTTTGTTTTTTTATCAAATGCTCATTAGAAAAGATCTTGCCAAATTTATAAATCAAATCGAAAAGCTAATGCTCTTTCTTTTGGAACAGAAGAAGGTAACTCAAATAGAGAATTACTTTATAATTAGAGATACTCTTATTTCAGGAATGTGTTGTCTTGAAAAGGTAGGAGTAACTGATTGTTTTAATGATTATCTATCGTGTTTACAAGAAATTATGGATAAAACTCAAGATTATCAAAAGAAACCTCTTGTATTTATGTTTTTGTGGAAGCAAGCATTAAGAGAAGAAAGAGATTTTAGTTTAGCTGAATCATTTTATCAGTCTTCTAAAACATTTGCGCAGCTAATTGGAGATGGATTTCTAGTAAAGAAATTGACAGAGGAATGGCAAGAGGATGTCAAAAAATATTTATAAACATAGTGAATCAGTGACAAAAATGTCCTTGTCCTCGTATCAAAACAGTTCTAAAGTTCGTCTTTAGAACTGTTTTTTTAGATATAAGCTAAAAATAATATGAAATAGTGTAACCGCCCAATAACGAAGTATATTGAAAAATCTCCAGACTAGAGAACTCACGGATAGTTCCTAATCTGGAGATTTCTTATTTGCACTTTTCTTGTACAACTTTAGTCCATGGTAAATAAGCCTCTAAAACCTCTTTGTTTACGAGAGTTTCCTCGTTTGGAAGACATTCTAGAAGATAGGATAGATATTTTTCACTATTTAGT
>NZ_VMMQ01000094.1:0-7509 GCF_013277295.1 Streptococcus sp. 477 | reverse complement strand
TTTGAAAACAATTGAGTATAAAGTAAAATAGATTGCAAGAATGTTGCTTGAATCATTACAAGACAGAAACTTCCCATCTTCCATTCAAATTGATACTCAATGAAAATCAAAGAGTAAACTAGAAAGCTAGTCGCAGGTTGCTCAAAGCACAGCTTTGAGGTTTCAGATAAAACTGACGTGGTTTGAAGAGATTTTCGAAGAGTATGACAAATAAAAAACGAACAAGACCTACTTCCTATCACGAAAGCTAGATCTCATTCGTCAAAATGATATTACCAAGTCTGGTTTATCCATTCATTGAAACGTGAACATGGTCATAGTGGTTTTCTGTCACACTACCGCGGTCTGGCATTGGATTCCAAGTGTTAGCTGGCCCATATTTGCTATCGAATGGAGCATAGAAACGTTGTTTCCAGATGATGTAACTAATGCCGCGGCTGGCCATATTTTGAATAGCGTATTCCGCAATCTTATCCCCTAGTTCTGAGCTTTCTGGTACAATAAAGTCAATAGCCAAACCTTTTCCGTGATCTCCACTGTCTCCTGGACGGTAACCACTAAAGAATGTGATGCCAAACAAGTTGGCAATTTCTTCTTTAAAGGCAGCCGTTTGTGGTTGAAGGCCTGCATTTTCAGATTTCGCTACTGCAAGTCCAGCATAATCAGGCGCAGCTGGAGCTGTGTAAGTTGTTGAAACTATCTTCGTCTCTTCTGGTTGATAAGTAGAAACTGTTGGTGTAGCTCCATTTGATGATGCTACTTCTTTTGCTTCTGAACTTGTTGCAGTTGTTTCAGGAGCTTTTTCTTCTACTGGTGTTGTAGTTGCTTCTACTGCTGATTCAGCTTGAGTGCTTGCTTGAGTTTCATCTTTCTCAGCTGGAGTCATTGCCTGAGGAGCTGCTTCTGCAACTGCACTACTTGTTTCGGCTGTTTGCTCCTCTGGGACAGAAGTTCCTGTAGATGGTGTCACTTCTTCTGTAGCAGTCACTGTCTCTGTAACTTCTGAATTTGATGAGACTTCTTTTGGCGCTTCTGCAATTGGTTGAGAAAGATCTGCAACTTGAACAGTTTGATCATCTACAGTCACTTGATTGGTTGTCAAATCTGCTGTCGCAGTTGTCACTTCTTCATTAGAGTCTGCTTGGGGTGTTTGGATTTCAACTTCCGTTACTTCTTCTACTTCATTGACAGTCGTTGTCAAAACAGTTTCTGGGAAAATCAAGTCCATATTAGTGATTTTATTCAAATTCGCAAGAACTGTGACATCTACACCCAAGGCTTCTGCAATTGTGCTCAAGGTATCACCATACTGAACGGTATAACTAGTTTTGTTATCCGTTTTAGTCAAATCATTTTTGATTTGCTCAACACTACGTGCAGTCCAAAGAACTTCTTCTGCTTGAGTTGCCAATACTGGGGCAAATGACAAGGCTACTGTTGAGGCTAATAATATTCTTTTCTTCATTCTTTCAAATTCCTTTCAAATGAGTACCTGTCTATCATAACACAAAAAATGCAGAAAAAAAGCCCTCTCGGGCCTATTTAACAGAACTGTCTATTCCTTGTAACAAACTCGGTTACTTGAAACAGTTTGTTAGGTCTCTGTCACAAAACTGACATAATCTTTTTATCGCTCAACCTCAAAAATACGGGAAATATCTACTAACGCTTGAATCCTGTGATTGCCTTCATAAGACGACTCTAAAAAGTTGAGACTTTGAATCCCACTATTCTGGGCAAATTCCACATCCAGAGTCCGATCCCCTATATAATAAGTATTGTCAGAATTCAACTGATACTTGTCTAACAGATAGTTAGCCGCTTCTGGACTTGGCTTCCGCGCAAAGCCACTCTGACTGGTTAAAATCTCCGTAAAATAGGACTCCAAACCCAAATCTCTGAGAATGGTAAAAGCGTTCTTCCCCTTATGAGTATAGACAAACTGCTGAATCCCTGTCTCATTTGCCCAAGCTAGCACCTCACGCGCACCTGGCATCAAAATTACCTGAGCATTCTTTTCAGCCAGACTTTGGGCACGCACTTGATTGAGCACTTCCACATCTAGCTTTCGCTCTTCCGCCACCTGCACAAGCAAATCCTGCACCGAATACTTGAGGATAAACTCTCTTACCTTCTCCTTATCATAAGGAATAGAAAACTGAGCAAAAGTCTCCTCAATCCCTGATAAAATCGCTTCGTAAGAGTCCAATAAAGTCCCGTCTAAATCCCAAATAAAAGCTGTTTTTTGCATTTCCTATCCTTTCAAGCTCATATAACGCTGGTAGCGGTAGCGTAGAAATAACCAACGAAAACCATTATCCAAAAGGGTTCCGGCCCAAATACCAGGTAAGCCCCAACCAAGCACAAGCCCCATCAGATATCCTGTTCCAATGCGGATACACCACATTCCTATACTTGTCGCATAAAAGGGAAGCCGAGCATTGCCCAAACCCTGCCAGACTGCTGTATAGATGACTGTTCCTATCGTCATAGGAGTACCAAGTAGTGAAAAAAGTGTCACTAGAACACTAGCCTCAACAGCTAGAGGATCAGTCGTATAGAGATGAGTTAGTGGTATACCCAAGGCATAGATACTAAAGGTCAAGGGCAACATGAGGACCAGAGAAAGCCAAAAGGTTTGCTTGCTCAAACTAGCTACTCTTTTCCAATTATCCTCTCCAACTGCTCGAGCCACTAGCATGACCGTTGCCGTAGCCACGCCAAAGACAGGCATGTAGTTAAACTGGGTCAAGACTTCTCCGACTGCATTCCCAGCAACTGCCTCCGTTCCAAAAGAAACGACCAAGGCAATGATAACGACATCACCAGCCCGCATCATAAGCCGCTCTCCAGCTGCTGGCAAAGCTAAGGTCAATAGTTCCTTATCTAAACCAAAAGTTGGCTTCGCATAAGGCAGTTTTAATTGTGACCACAAAATCACAAGACCAACCAAGCGAGACAGAATAGTCCCCCAAGCAACACCCGCTATCCCCATATCAAGGATAAAAATAGCTAGACTGGAAAAAAGAATATTCAAGGCATTGGATAAAAGACTAACATAGAGAGGCAGATGTGGATTATGTGTTGCACGAATCAAAGCACCCAGACTCGTCATCAAGCCCAAAAGAACAATCGAACCACCAACTAAAGATAGGTAGAGTCCACCACTCTCAGCTACATCTCTCTCCGTCCCCAAAAGTCCTATCATCTCTTTCCCAGCGAAGATGGACAAAGTTCCTAAAAGGAAACTTAATAGTAAGGTAATCTTCAAGGCTTCAGTCACATGATAGGCTAGCTTAGACTGATCCTTCTGCCCCAAACTTTTTGAAATAACACTGGAAATAGCAGCTCCCAGAGCGATGAAAATCGCCTGGTAAATCGTGATAATATTGCCAGCTACTGATACACCCGAAATAGCTATCAAGCCCAAGTGGGCTACCAAGTAACTGTCCGCCATTCCCATGAGCATCTGCAAAAAGTTTTCACCCATAGCTGGTAAGGCAATATTAAGAATATCTTTATTTTTCTTAAACAATCTCTCCTCCTGATGAAAAGAAACTCAGTTGGTTTCCCAACCGAGTTTACTCCCTCTGTCTTAAAGTCCTAGATAAGCCTCAACCGCTGCTTGCATGTCAGTAGCTGCCACTGTTGTCTTGTGACGAACAGGAGCTGTTTCAAGCCCATCAACTGCTGGCGGCACTGCCACTCCTGAAATATCATGTAATTGAGCCAAGGCTTCAAAGTCGCCAAGCCCTGATTTTCCAGTCACAGCTTCTACTACAACCACTGGGAACTTGTATGGACTAGCTGTTGAAGCAATCACTGTCTTAGTCGCATCCCCAGTAGCCGCTTGGTATTTTTTATAAACTGCTGAGGCAACCGCCGTATGTGGATCCTCGATATAAGAATCTGACTCATAAACACGTTTGATTTCTGCTGCAGTTTCTTCCTCAGTCGCATATTCAGCCGCAAAGAGATCAAGAATCTCTGCATCAAAATCTGTCAACTCATATTGTCCTTGCGTGTTCAAGGCATTCATGAGTTCAGCAGTCTTTTCAGCATCATTACCCAAAAGATGGAAAATCAAGCGCTCCAAGTTTGAAGACACCAAAATATCCATAGATGGACTAGTTGTTACCTTAAACTCACGTTTCTTATTGTAAACACGTGTCTTGAAAAAGTCTGTCAAAACATTGTTGTCATTTGAAGCACAGATCAATTTGCCAACTGGGAGACCAATTTGCTTAGCATAAAAGGCAGCCAAGATATTTCCAAAGTTTCCTGTTGGTACTGTGAAGTTGACCTTATCACCAGCCACAATCTCACCAGTCTTAACCAACTGAGCATAGGCATAAACATAATAAACAATCTGTGGCACCAGACGACCAATGTTCATAGAGTTTGCAGATGAAAATTGCAACTTGTTGGCCGCTAATCTTTCACGAAGAGCCCCATCGTTAAACATATGCTTCACATTTGTTTGGGCATCATCAAAGTTACCATCTATTGCGATAACATGAGTATTACCACCAGTCTGAGTGGTCATTTGCAACTCTTGTACCTTGCTGACACCATCCTTTGGATAAAAGACAATAATCTCAGTACCAGGCACATCCGCAAACCCCGCCATAGCAGCTTTCCCCGTGTCACCAGATGTCGCTGTTAAGATGACAATCTTGTTCACCAAACCATGCTTCTTAGCAGCTGTTGTCATAAAGTATGGCAAAATAGACAAGGCCATATCCTTAAAGGCAATCGTTGAACCATGGAACAGTTCCAAATTGTATTGACCGTCTAATTTCACCAAAGGCGCTATAGCTGGAGTATCAAATTTACTATCGTAGGCATTGTTGATACAGTAGTCCAACTCTTCAGCTGTAAAGTCATCTAAAAATGCTGACAAAACAATCTTAGCAACTTCCTGATAAGAAGCAGCTTTCAATTTGTCAAAGTCCAAATCTACCTTTGGATAAGTAACCGGTGTAAACAAACCGCCGTCCGTCGCCAAACCTTGCAAAATAGCTTGGCTAGCAGTTACTGTATTGTTGGCATCACGCGTTGATTGATAAACTAATGTCATTACTCTCTATCCTTTATCTATAGTCTCTTCCATTATATCATGATTTTTCAGAAAATTCTCCCTTTAGTAAGAGAAATTATAGGCTCAATTCTTCTTTCAAAGGCTGTAGGTAGGTCATTTCTTTCTTATTTCTCATCTTCAGTCCTTCCTCGGCTAGCAGGAGTAAGTCTTTGGAAAATCCAATAATCGCAGTTTCTTCCTGATCTGTAAGCTTTTTCTTAGAAAATTGTCGTCTTAAAAATTTATAATTTCGCCCAAATTCTTTAAAGAAAGGTGCTGTTTCTAAGTAAGCTTCTAACTTATCTAAATTAACTAATAATCCCAAGTGAAAGGCAGCAGAAGCGAAGGTTTTATCTAGAGGCTGAGTACACACACTACGAAACTCAACTGTTCCTCGAGTCGTTAAGTCTTGGTACTGGTAACTACGATGAGTTTCAAAATCCTTCTCTTGAGGGTAAATAAGAATCTCATCCCCATTAAGAGCATATGCTTGGATTTCAGATGTAGCCAAATAGTCCCTAGCCTGAATGGGATAAAAATAATAGGTTTGTCCATCACGTTCCGCAGTAAAAATCGCAGAATGATCGAGATAGTCAAAAAAATCATCTTCATCATCAAAAAGTCTAGTATTAACCCCAACATTCTCTGGATAGATGCCATGCATCGATTCTTCCCAGAAGATGTCCCTTGAAATTTTTGTATCCCAATCCGCACCTGTAAACTCAGAATTGGCAAATACATAAGCCTTAGCCGCTTCAATTTGAGTAAAAGCATTAATCACCCGCAAGTAGTTGGTTTTTGAAATATCCAGCTGAACCTGGCTCCCACAGATAAAAGTACCATATTCAGGGAAATGATGTAAATCTGATTTAATAATATTTCTACTCAAATTCAAATAATCCATCAACATCTGATAGCGTGGATAAGCCACTGGACAGTTCTCATTCTTATCCCAGTTAGGATGAATTCCACAGCCAACAATAGCATGATTTGATTCAGCTAACTTTCTCTGAATTACATCCATATAATTATTAAAACGATTTTCGACATCTTGAATTGTTTCAGCCTTACCAAATGCAAACTCAATCGTTGTATAGGAAACTTCAAATAAAATAGCATCCTGACTTATCGGATCTACTAACTGGATCAGATTGCCAAAATCATCTACCTTTTCGACAGTAAAATCAAAAGAAGAAACTAAATATCGGAATAAGTACTTGATAACTTCAACATCTGTAGCATCCCCTTCCAAGTTTACAACAGGATATTCCAGCTCAATCCCGACAAACAATTCAGGATTTTCTTTAATATTTTTCAAATACCGATGTTTTAATAAATCGATAGAACGAGACATACTTCCCTACACTTTCATAATCTAAATAAAATTTGGATAAGTATTATTATAGCAAAAATAATATAAAAAAGGAACGAAGACTTACAACGTTCCTTATCGCTATACTATACCGGCGGCCGGGGTCGAACCGGCACGTCCTTGCGGACACTGGATTTTGAGTCCAGCGCGTCTGCCAATTCCGCCACGCCGGCAAATAGTAACTGGGGTAGCTGGATTCGAACCAACGCATGAGGGAGTCAAAGTCCCTTGCCTTACCGCTTGGCTATACCCCAATAATATAAAATAGGCGAGTGATGGGGATCGAACCCACGCATGCCAGAGCCACAATCTGGTGTGTTAACCACTTCACCACACCCGCCATAATTTTATTAACACGGGCAGTAGGAATTGAACCCACACTGAAGGTTTTGGAGACCTTAGTTCTACCTTTAAACTATGCCCGTAAAATGGAAGGGGAGGGATTCGAACCCCCGAACCCGAAGGAGCGGATTTACAGTCCGCCGCGTTTAGCCTCTTCGCTACCCTTCCAAAATATATAAATGGCGCGAGACGGAATCGAACCGCCGACACATGGAGCTTCAATCCATTGCTCTACCAACTGAGCTACCGAGCCTTATTGCGGGAGCAGGATTTGAACCTACGACCTTCGGGTTATGAGCCCGACGAGCTACCGAGCTGCTCCATCCCGCGTTAATATAAAAGGAGGATGTGGGATTCGAACCCACGCACGCTTTTACACGCCTGACGGTTTTCAAGACCGTTCCCTTCAGCCGGACTTGGGTAATCCTCCAAAATAGTTTATACAGGAACAAGCCCGTGTCCTCTTAGTGAACAGATAATATTCCAATCCCCTAGTAATGGACTAAACACTATGGGCACGAGTGGACTCGAACCACCGACCTCACGCTTATCAGGCGTGCGCTCTAACCACCTGAGCTACGCGCCCAAGTCAAAAACTTGGTACAAAGAACAAAGTTCAAAGCGGGTGACGAGAATCGAACTCGCGACAACAGCTTGGAAGGCTGTAGTTTTACCACTAAACTACACCCGCTAAAATGGGAGTTAACGGGATCGA
>NZ_VMMQ01000093.1:0-9685 GCF_013277295.1 Streptococcus sp. 477 | reverse complement strand
CCCAACGACTCGAAGTGCCATTAGATTATTTTTTTAATGAACAAATTGAAATTAAATCTAACCTCTCTAATTTCAAGCAATTATCTGCTCGATTATTAGATGACAGAAATTATGACAATTTAGAATATCTTTATAGAATAGAGATTGAACGAAGTACTTTTCTAACACTAGAAGACCGAACTTACCTTGAATGGATTAAAGCTATTATTGACTTCTATCAATATGACAGTAAGTGTGAGGCTATTTCTTCATTGGAAAATATATTATTAAAAGTCTCTTCAAATACTCTGATTTATTTAAAGGCCTTGAATACTCTATCTAATTTCTATTCCTTAGAGGGTCGTGAACAAGAATATGAGGCAAACTACTCTCATTTGATGGAGTTATATCAGACAAAAAATTTTGAGCATCAAGAGTTTTTATTTGGCTACATCAGAGTTCGTTACAATTACGCTCACTACCTAGTATCAAAGGAAAAATATAATGAAGCCATCCAAGAAGCTCTTGAGACTATCGAACTCTGTAAAGAGAGGCAAACAAGTTACCAACTAGCTCCCCTGCTCGTTCTCGTTGGAAATTGTGGAACATAATTCCTTGGCAAAGAACAAGTCAAAAATTATTATATAGAAGCAAGAGAGCTATGCAAGATTTATAACAATCCTTTCTCTGTGAAAATTGCAAGTTTTTCCCACCTTTTCTCAATACTGAAACAACATCTTTCCAGAACTTCAATAATTTCTTTTTGTGTTAAATCATTATTTAACTAAATCTTTGGAGGCAATACGTTTTCAAAGCTACTTTTTACCATAGATTTTGAGCCTTCAACACAGATTACTAAGCCAAAAATGCTCTAAATTTTTGAAATTCTAACAAATGCCACTCAACTTCATCATCATCTTTGACTTTCACAATATCTTCCTCAAAATAACATGGAATAAAGATAGTTTTCTTTTGAAACGGTTGTAGGAGGAAAATCTCTCCTACACTATTTTTGATTCTGAGAGAAAATTGCAAAATATCATCTACCAAACTTTCAATTATTAAGATTTTTTGCAGTTTATCTGAATTAGAATCGCAAGGCTTCTCAATAATATAATTGTCGAATTTTTTCATTCTAACTTTCTCTCCACTATTTCTTCCTTTATCAAGAAAAAGTTACCTCAATATTCATAAAGTACAATTCTAAATTAACTCCAATTATTGATTCATGATAATATTTCGATAACTCATCGTGCAATTAAAAACAAGGATTTTTATTTCAGACGATCCATCGTGAACACTTCATCAGCCATCTCCCAAATTGCCGGATTATGTGTTGCGATAATGATTAGCCTATTATCATCTCGAAGAGATAGCAAAATCTCCATAATCAACTGAGAGGTTGCTGGGTCTATTGAAGCTGTTGGCTCATCTGCCAGAATAAAGGGTGGATTCTTTAAGATAATTTTTGCCAAGGCAACCCGTTGCGATTCTCCGCCCGATAACTCAAAGATGCGCTTATCTAGGTCAAGATAAGCCAGGCCGACCTGTTCTAAAGCCTGCTTCTGCCTCAACCGCTGTTCCGACCGACTCAACTTTTGACCAATGAGACCTAGCTTAAGGTTTTCTTCAATACTTTGGTTTTCAATTAAGCCAAAGTTCTGGAAGAGGTAGCCCAATTCGTGACGGAAAAAATCACTCGATTTATAATTGGCCAAGTCTTTACCTCGGTAAAAAATCGTCCCATCATAAGATTCTAATTTCCCAATCATGTTCATCAAGGTTGTTTTTCCGCTACCACTTGAACCAATTAAGGCATAGACTTTTCCAGCCTTAAATGTCATTGAAAGATTCGAAAATAACTCTCGTTCTCCAAAAGATTTACTCACCTGTTTAAGTTCAATCATATTAACCTCCCTTCAAAACAAGCATGGACATCTTGTTTTCTTTCTGCATTTGGACATGTAACTGTAAAAGAGATAGACCAGTAAAGAGTAACAAGACTAAGAAAGCAACTACTATCTCTACCTGAAGAAATACACTCGCAACAAATCCCAGTAAAAACACACCCAGTTGAGCAAAGAGATAAGTGCGATGGATTTCTAAGAACCTGAGACCTGCAATGCGTTTGATAAAAATGGCACGTCTAAATTCTTCAAAGTAGAGCCTATTCATAGTGTTAAACAACAAGATTGAAGTTGCAATCCCAAGCACAGCTCCTGCTAGCATTACCCAATGTTCCCTCTGGATATTATCCAATAATGTGATGTAGTTGTGGTAACCTGTTTGCATTTCTGAGACCCAATTTTCAATGCCTTGTCTCTGGATAAGCTCCTGGGCATCAGACAATTGATTAAAGAGAACGTAGTTCTGTACTGCGTCTATCCAAAACAAAATGGACTGTGGACCAGTTGATTGGGGTGTTATAACAATGACGATCGGATCTTTCAAAAACTGCTGGTAAGAAATAGGGGTCGTATTATACACAAATCGATCCTGACCTGATTCCAAATAACCTACCGTAGCAGTCATTTGCTGTCGTTCATCTTGACTAGACATGCGACTGGTTAAGTCGTCTTCAAAAACAGATTTATAATGTTCTTCCTCTGAACGGAGGTGTTCAGGCAGCAATAAGACAAACTCCCCTACATTAAGGTGATTCATCTTTTGCTTAATAGTTGTATCTACAGGAATGTTTTGACGCTCCAAGTAATGCGGTGTGACGATAAGGACATTGCCATTCGGGCTGTAATCGTGCCATTCTGTAGAGGTTGTCAAGTTTTTGGAGGAAGCCATGCCATTTTGCAAAGTACGGTCAATTAACTGGTGTCTAGATAAGAAAGCCTTTTGTTCTGAAACAGCCAGATCCATCAATTGATACCAAGTTCTGAGTTTCCTTTGAGCTTGTTCATCAAAACCAGGACTCGTTCCTTCACGGCTGATTGATAGGGTAATCAGTTGTCTTTCCTGACTCCAAACCTCTTGTCCAATCCGATGCTGTTGCCAGGCTTGGGAATACTTTAAGCTACTCCCTATTCCCAGCGTTACAATAATAATCGCTAACAGTTGACCGATTAAAATCAAACTAATGATTCCTCTGACAGGCACTTGCCCTTTTATAATCTGCATCAGGTGTATCTTTTTTATCCCAACTGCGAAGAGTTGAGCGAAAAACAGGGAGATCGACAACAAGATGAGATTATAACTGAGCAAGCCTGCTCCTATGGTCATTAGGGATTGCGTTGGAAGCGACAGAATTTTTTGCATAAGAATGGCGAGCACGCCAGCTAAACTGAAACCAACAGCTATCCCTTTCAAATCCTCACCAACTGGTCTAAGGAAAATGGACCACCGTTTCTCTCCTGAAATGAGGCGAATGCCCGATGACCGTAATTGGCTAATTTGACTAATTAAAGTCAGTGCTACAAAGGTTAAGATGAAAATCAATAGACTGATTAACTGAAATCCGTTACTAAAGATAGCCATTAACGTAGATAGTTTAGATGGAATTGTCAGGTGCATGTTAGTCAAGCCAAGTTGACTTAGCTCTTCCCTTAGCAAGTGAATATCTAGGTGTCCATCGAATACAAAATAGTTTGTTTCAACACTACTACTTTGAGCATCTTCTAGATTTTTTTCCTGAAGCCCATCAGGCAACTTTCCGTCCCCAAAGGTCGTATAAGAAAAAACTGTAGTACCTTCTGAGTTAGGATCTTGGTGTTGAATCGCAATAAAGCTATCTGTTTCTTCTGCTAGTTTTTCCAAGCGTGTAGCAACATGCTGAAAAGTTGTTTCAGGGGAAGAATCACGTACAACAACGTTGGGGTAATAATGGGAGACATATGTATCAGTCCAAATGGTAAATACCCAAACAAAGAACAAACTAGCAAGCAGGTTGGATATGAGTATAAATAATTTTTTCATAGTGCATTCCTTATTCTAAAACAGAGGGCAGAAATACTCCTGCCCTCTATAAACTAACAAGCTTACTGAACTATTGATAAAAGAATCTTCTTCAATTATTCTTTACCATCCCGCATCAAATGTAACTTGCTCCCCAAAATTTGTATTAACAAACGCATAGGCCGCACTACGTGCTCCTGCATAAACTGTTTTTTGATTGTTACGTCCATTACTTCCAACATAGGCCCAGTGATACTGTGAACCATGATAATAATTCGAAAATGCTCCCCAATTATTTGGATCATGATGGCCTCCATAGGTCCACTCGCCACCACGGTGAGAAACTGCCAAAACAGGAAGAGCCAAACTAAATGCCAAAACGGCAAGGGATGATGCAACTACTTTTCTAAATTTTAACATATTATTACTCCTCTGAATGAAATATTATGAAAATGAGCGAAATGCAACTATATATTTTAATTAGAAATCTCAGTCTGAATTATAGTATCCTATTTTTTCCTCCTTTCTAACTGCACGTTCCTTTCTACAGGCAGAGACCTAATTTTATAAACCAATCTTAAATACTTTAGATTTTGTAACTCATAATTTTCAACAGTTGGTTAGCTATGAAAGCATTTTATCAAACATCTCCATTCTTATATCTATCTGGTATTGTTACAAGCTCTCATCAGAATACCTTTCTCTAAATAGTTGAATTTTAAAGTAATATAAAATCAATCAGCCTTCCCAACATCAAGACCATTGGACTTCTTTTGCGATTGCACTCGAATCTCCAATTGTTTATTCTTCTGAATAAACTGTTGGTAAGGAATTGTATTACTAAACATAAAAACACCTAGCAATGCAAATGTAACTAATTTTTTAATTCCACGTTTTTTTCTCATGCAATGAAACCCCTTTCTTTTTTCTTGTTTTTATTCTAACAGATATATTTTATTTAGTCAAGTATTTTTATGTAATTTTTAACTTTTTTTTTTGTTTATTACCATAAAGAATTATTTATTCCTTTAACTTACTATTTTGAACTAAAAATTTTATAATGAAATTAAGCAAATAGGAAGGTTTATTATCTTTAATGAATACACTCGCAGAGAAATTCAGATTGAAAAGAAAAGAGTTGAGACTCTCCCAACGACTCGAAGTGCCATTAGATTATTTTTTTAATGAACAAATTGAAATTAAATCTAACCTCTCTAATTTCAAGCAATTATCTGCTCGATTATTAGATGACAGAAATTATGACAATTTAGAATATCTTTATAGAATAGAGATTGAACGAAGTACTTTTCTAACACTAGAAGACCGAACTTACCTTGAATGGATTAAAGCTATTATTGACTTCTATCAATATGACAGTAAGTGTGAGGCTATTTCTTCATTGGAAAATATATTATTAAAAGTCTCTTCAAATACTCTGATTTATTTAAAGGCGTTGAATACTCTATCTAATTTCTATTCCTTAGAGGGTCGTGAACAAGAATATGAGGCAAACTACTCTCATTTGATGGAGTTATATCAGACAAAAAATTTTGAGCATCAAGAGTTTTTATTTGGCTACATCAGAGTTCGTTACAACTACGCTCACTACCTAGTATCAAAGGAAAAATATAATGAAGCCATCCAAGAAGCTCTTGAGACTATCGAACTCTGTAAAGAGAGGCAAACAAGTTACCAACTAGCTCCCCTGCTCGTTCTCGTTGGAAATTGTGGAACACAATTCCTTGGCAAAGAACAAGTCAAAAATTATTATATAGAAGCAAGAGAGCTATGCAAGATTTATAACAATCCTTTCTCTGTGAAAATCGCAAGTTTTTCCCACCTTTTCTCAATACTGAAACAACATCTTTCCAGAACTTCAATAATTTCTTTTTGTGTTAAATCATTATTTAACTAAATCTTTGGAGGCAATACGTTTTCAAAGCTACTTTTTACCATAGATTTTGAGCTTTCAACACATATTACTAAGCCAAAAATGCTCTAAATTTTTGAAATTCTAACAAATTCCACTCAACTTTATCATCATATTTGACTTTCACAATATCTTTCTCAAAATAACATGGAATAAAGATAGTTTTCTTTTGAAACGGGTTCAGAAGTAACCGTATCAAGTGCTAATGATGCTTGAGTTAATTTACAAGAACCTACTCCAGTGAAATGATCCTATCACATTGCCGTGCTTGCTCCATGTTATGCGTAACAATCAAAATTGTTTTACCAAATTGATCTCTCAAAGTTCGAATCAAATCGAATGCTTTTTGAGACATTTCAGGATCTAACGATCCGGTTGGTTCATCTGCTAGGACAATATCTCCGGGCTTTAAAATAGCTCTCACAATCGCAATTCTCTGCTGTTCACCTCCCGATAATTCATTGACTTTACTATTTAACCGATTTTGTAGACCAACAAATTCTAGCGTTTCCTTGATTCTCTGCTCTTTCTCCTGTCTAGAGAAATTCGAAAAAGTCATGGCAAGCATCAGGTTATCTTTCACACTAGATGTAGAAATGAGTGCATTGGATTGAAAAAGATAGTTGATGACATTCCTTCGATAATGAACTGCTGATTGCGAATTTACCTTAGGCAAAACTTTTCCGTTGATTAGGATTTTACCACTGTCAACAGTATCCAATAGTCCAATCATATTGAGGATAGTCGATTTTCCAGAACCAGAAGGTCCTACTAAAGCTACAAATTCATTTTCCTCAATATCAAAGCTTAAGTCTTTGAAAATTTCTCTTGAACCAAATTGTTTTGATACATTTTGTACTGAAATTCTAGACATGAGATTACTCCTTAAATGATTGTATGATACTCTCTCCTTCTTTACGGAACAAACTGAAGTAAAGAAGCATTATCTGAAAAGCAAATGTAGCTAGTGTCATGACTATTCCCAACTTAGAACCCACCAAGATAGAAACGATTAGTTCCATCACAGAAAAACTAATAATGAGAGAAACCACACCAATATATCTTTTCCATGGTGAGAATCCCATAAAGTATTGAACATACAATTTTTCTTCAAATAACAAGCGGTACATTAAGACAAAACTCCAGAAAATAGCCATCATCGTAATGATGATAATCGCTATAATCGTGCCGAAAAGATAAAATGTATAACTCAGATCTTTTTGAAGACCATTGATAAAGTTCTTGACAGTTGTAAAACTCAACCGATTATCCGTTAAATCTGGAAATTCTGTTTCTAAAACGGACACTACCTGTTCCATTGTTTCCCTATCACGAATCTTCAAAAGACCATTATAGCCGCTGACAACTAAGTTTGCCGACTCCATGAAATATAGATTCTCTGGTGTTGAGACAAAAATAACTGGATTCTCACTAGTTGTACCATAAGAAATGGAATCTGACCAAGTAAATATTGGTCGAGACGGTTGGTAAACCTTGAACATAAATTTCGGATTTTCTGTGAAATTAGTTTGTAAATCTCCCGGTTTTACAGTGACACTTTCCTGTAAATAAGCCTTCATCGCCTCAAGTTCTTCTGTATTGAGCGTGTTAGGTAGAAGATAAAGTCGAGTACCATTCCTCATCTCTAGCAACTCCTCATCACTTAGGGGAATACCTAACTCTTGCAGGTAATTATAGGAGAATTTCAAATACCAAAATGGTTTTTTAGGGACATGTTGGTATGTCCCATAGACTGCATCAAGGTACTCCTGATTAAGAAATTTTCCTTGGGCAATATAGACACCTGGAAGCTCAGATATACGCTGGTAAAAGTTATACATACTACGCTCAAGGGAATTTGTAGTTCCTGCATATGTACCTACATCATCTCCCTCAACAAAGCTGGAGATAACGTACATATCTTCAACATTTTTCCACTCCCTAGATACTTTCATATTATCAATAAACTGATTCGTTGGAGCATCTAAAGAGTAACTGACTGCGATTAACAAACCAGCTACCAAGGTATAGAATAACAAGCAGGTTACCATTAAAGGCTTCATTGGTAATCGTTTATGAATTGCGGCTAATGGAGAAACCGAATAAACAATAATCGTTGGAATAATGAATATCAATAGTAGCAACAAGACTGAGAGGCTGACTCCAGCAAAAACTAGAATAAACGATGATAAACCAAAACTAGACCAGCCTGACAACAACCAACTACATAAAGAGATAATTGGAATAATGTAGATTGAAAATAGTAGAGAATTTTTGAAAAAAGCAGACCATAATTCTTTTCTATCCCATCCTAAAAGAATCAATGTTCCGAAATGTTTAAAGGATTGAAGAACACAGATTAAGAATAGAATCAGTAAAATGAAGGCATTTACTAAGATGCTGATAGCAAGTATTATTCCCCAAATTCCCTGATCAGTACTACTTCCAAAACTTTCTTTTGTCAAATCCTCAACAGAAATACCTGACATCTTTGAAAGATGCAACAGAAAGTTATCTCTTGAGACAGCATCGTGGAGACCATTGATATGGTATATCCCATTGATCGTATTAGTGTTTTGAAAAGTATAATCTAATCGTTCAATGACTACAGGTGTGCTAAATAATAAATCTGGAAGCTCGTAAAGCATATTATTTGAGCCTTTGTCAAGTCCAATAGTCATACTATTATCACTATGAGATAATAAATCTGCAAATTGTTGTTGTGAGACTACTATTTTACCCGTACTTTCAAAATCTGAAAAACCAGCAGAGCTGCCAAGGATGTCTATATAAATCCTATTTAGACCTTCTCCTGTATCACTACTTTCAGAACGTTTTGTCCATATGGACAAGTCACTCTGTTCTAAAAAATAATTAAATACATCTTGTGATTGCTCTTCTGTTAACTTCTGAAGATAAACTGTTACAGTTTCGGAATGATGATTATAACTCTGCCATGACTGTTGATACTGTAAACCTGCTAAAAAAATTGCCACCAGAGCAAGTAAGACACTCTGGATGGCAATCAAAAACAGGATTAAGTATTTCATTTTACCTAATAACATGTTTTTGTATGTCATAGGTACTTACCTACAATTCCAGTAACATTCAGCTGTAGCAGTTCCGATGAATTTAGAAACACGTGCTTCTACTCCAGGTGATTGCCAGCCTGAGAATGCCCCGTTAGCAGTTGCTGAGTGTTCGTAAACACTAGACTGAACATTTGAATAGCTCCAAAGGCCAGCAGTACGACCATAATCCCAATAAACTGCAGTACCTTTATACCAAACTGTTGCAGCTGAAACAATCGAACCACCTGCACCAGCTAAAGTCAGTGCAAGTAAAGATGTTGTAATTATTTTTTTTATGCTTTTCTTCATCGTAAAGCCCTCATTTCTTTCACTTAAAATCTAACAATAACAATGACTGCATTTAGAAATATCAACAAATCATACCCTAGTACATCGGAATCCCTTCTTTCTAATTAAAAATTAGATAAAACAGAAATACTATATAGTTAATAGTATTTTCATCATTTAATCAACTAATCAGCCTTCCCAACATCAAGACCATTGGACTTCTTTTGCGATTGCACTCGAATCTCCAATTGTTTATTCTTCTGAATAAACTGTTGGTAAGGAATTGTATTACTAAACATAAAAACACCTAGCAATGCAAATGTAACTAATTTTTTAATTCCACGTTTTTTTCTCATGCAATGAAACCCCTTTCTTTTTTATTCTAACAGATATATTTTATTTAGTCAAGTATTTTTATGTAATTTTTAACTTTTTTTTTGTTTATTACCATAAAGAATTATTTATTCCTTTAACTTGCTATTTTGAACTAAAAACTTTATAATGAAATTAAGCA
>NZ_VMMQ01000092.1:0-26559 GCF_013277295.1 Streptococcus sp. 477 | reverse complement strand
AAAATAAATGGAAGCTAGAGGCCTTGTCAGCCACCAGCATAGCTGGTGGTTTTCTTGTTTTTCTCTACGAGAAAAACTGGCTTGAAGCCATAATAAAAAACAGAACTAGTATGAACTAGTCCTGTCTATTTTTACCCAATCACACTTCCGTTTGGTACAGCTGGATCAACTGTGAGAAGGGTTAATTTTCCATCATGTTCAGCTGATAGGATCATCCCTTGGCTGACATATTTCTTCATCATTTTACGTGGTTTGAGATTGGCAACGATTTGAACTTTCTTGCCGATCAATTCTTGTTCATTTGGATAGTATTTTGCAATTCCTGAGAGGATTTGACGATCTTCACCATCACCAGCATCCAAGCGGAATTGGAGCAACTTATCAGAACCTTCTACTTTAGACACTTCTTTGACTTCTGCGACACGGATTTCGACCTTATCAAAGTCTTCAAACTTGATTTCATCCTTGTTTAGTTTGAGTTCGACTTCGTCTGGATTCCATTCTTTTTCGACAGCTGGCTTGTTACCTTCCATTTGTTCCTTGATATAGGCGATTTCTTCTTCCATATCCAAACGTGGGAAGATTGGTGTTCCTTTGGCAACTACAGTCTCATCTGCCGGGAAGTCAGCCAAGCTCAAGTTTTCAAGGCTCGCTACTTCTTCCAAGCCAAGTTGAGTCAAGACTGCACGACTGGTTTCCATCATAAATGGCTCAATCAAGTGAGCTACAACACGAAGGCTGGCTGCCAAGTGGCTCATAACACTTGCCAATTGATCGCGGAGTGCTTCATCCTTAGCCAAGACCCATGGAGCTGTCTCGTCGATGTATTTGTTAGTACGAGAGATAAGGATCCAGACTGCTTCAAGTGCACGTGGATAGTCAACTGCTTCCATGTGTGTATGGTAGTCGGCGATTGATTGCTCTGCAACCTCAGCAAGAGCATTGTCAAACTCTGTTACACCCTCTACATAGGCTGGAATTTGCCCATCAAAGTACTTGTTAATCATAGAGACCGTACGGTTAAGGAGGTTCCCAAGGTCATTGGCCAATTCATAGTTGATACGGCCGACATAGTCTTCAGGAGTGAAGGTTCCGTCTGAACCAACTGGAAGGCTACGCATGAGGTAGTAACGAAGTGGGTCAAGCCCATAACGCTCTACCAACATTTCAGGGTAAACGACATTTCCTTTAGACTTAGACATTTTTCCGTCTTTCATGACAAACCAACCATGGGCAATCAAACGATCAGGTAATTTAACATCCAACATCATAAGAAGGATTGGCCAGTAGATAGAGTGGAAGCGAAGGATGTCTTTTCCTACCATATGGAAGACTGTTCCATTCCAGAACTTGTCAAAGTTACCATGTTCGTCTTGACCGTAGCCAAGAGCTGTCGCATAGTTAAGAAGGGCATCAATCCAAACATAGACAACGTGCTTAGGATTTGATGGGACTGGGACACCCCAGGTAAAGGTTGTACGAGAAACTGCCAAATCCTCTAAACCTGGCTCGATGAAGTTGCGAAGCATTTCATTCAGACGACCATCTGGAGTGATAAATTCAGGATGAGACTTGAAAAATTCGACCAAACGATCTTGGTATTTGCTAAGGCGAAGGAAGTATGATTCTTCGGATACCCATTCAACCTCGTGACCTGATGGAGCAATACCACCAGTCACATTTCCAGCTTCATCACGGAAAACTTCTGCCAGTTGGCTTTCTGTAAAGAATTCTTCGTCTGATACTGAATACCAACCAGAGTATTCACCCAAGTAGATATCATCTTGAGCAAGTAAGCGTTCAAAGACCTGTGCGACAACTTTTTCATGGTAGTCATCAGTTGTACGGATAAATTTATCGTATGAGATATCTAGTAATTTCCAGAGTTCTTTGACTCCAACTGCCATCCCATCAACATAGGCTTGTGGTGTAATGCCAGCTTCTTCAGCTTTCTGCTGGATCTTCTGACCATGTTCATCAAGACCTGTCAAATAAAAGACATCGTAGCCCATCAGGCGTTTGTAACGTGCTAGGACATCACAAGCAATGGTTGTGTAGGCAGAACCGATATGCAGTTTTCCAGATGGATAGTAAATCGGCGTTGTAATATAAAAATTCTTTTCAGACATAATTTTTCCTTTCCAGGCAAATGAAACCTGTTTTTCTAACACTTCATTATATCACATTTTTAAGGATTTTCGATAGGGAAATCCATACAAAAACAAGATAGACGAGTGTCCATCTTGTTGATCTTATTCATAACGAAGGGCTTCAATTGGATCAAGTTTCGATGCCTTGTTGGCTGGCAAGACCCCAAAAATCATACCCACACTAGCCGAAACTGCAAGACTAAATAGGGCAACTGGGATTGATACTCCAACTTCTATACCTTCTATTAAACCTTGCAGTAACAAACCTGCTAAGGCAGTTAAACCACTTGCAATTGTCAAGCCAATTAAGCCACCTAACAAGGTCAAAATCATGGATTCAATCAAAAACTGAATTAAAATATTGGCACGTGTTGCGCCCAAAGCCTTACGAAGACCAATCTCACGAGTGCGCTCTGTCACCGAAACCAGCATGATGTTCATGACACCAGTTCCTCCAACAAAGAGAGAAATCCCTGCGATGGAACTAATAATCGTCGTCATAAAACTAAACGATTGTTGAATTTCTGCAAATACAACGGACTCATCTGCCACCTGGTATTCTCCCTGTTGTAAGCCTGCAAGTTCTGTCATTTTTCGTGCCAGTTCTGGACCCAGAGTTGGGGTTAAACTGGTATCATTCACTCGAAAAACAATACTAGCTATTTCATCTACATTAAAATTCGCAGCAAGGGAGATATTGGTAGTAATAGGCAAGCCACCAAACCCATATATTTTTGACTTTTTAGCCTCCGGACTAGTATAAACACCAATGACCCGGTAACTAAAATCATTGACTTCTACAACCTTGTTAATAGCCTCTTGAGGAGATTCAAATAAACTAATGGACAATTCCTCATCTAGCAAAATGACACTTGCAAACTCTTTGAAATCTTGCTCTCTCAGACTACGACCTGCAATAATTTCATTCTTAACAGCGTCCATGTAAGTTCTGTTTCCACCTGTCAAATTAGCATTCTCAACCTTTTTATCTTGATAGGTCAAGATGGCATTCGTTGAATTGGTTACATAGTAACTATCCACTCCCTTGAGTTTGGCTGCCTCTTGGACCCAGGATTCTTGCGGTTTTGGCGGTTCAACAGGAATTTCCTCTTCCTTTCCAGAAACCGTAAAAGCTGATTGTTTCTGAGTAAAAGACCCATCTTTACTTTTTTTAGGAGAGAAGAAGACGCTAATATTTTTCTGAGATTTGGTCATATCTTTATTAACTTGACGAGATAGGGAATCTCCCAAAGCCATAATCACAACAACTGATGAAACACCGATAATAATCCCAATCATGGTAAGCAAAGAACGCATCTTGTGAGCCATGATAGATGAAAAGGCAAATTTCAGATTCTGCATCTTAGTTTTCCTCCTTTCCTAACTGAGCACTGTCAGATGAAATGACTCCATCTCGAATGATAATCTGACGTTTAGCATAGGCAGCAATCTCAGGCTCATGCGTTACCATGATAATGGTTTTTCCTTCTTTGTTCAAGTCAACCAATAGTTGCATAATTTGATTCCCTGTTTTGGTATCCAAGGCTCCTGTCGGTTCGTCCGCTAGGATAATAGAAGGATTGTTTACCAAGGCACGAGCAATAGCCACACGTTGCTTTTGACCACCAGATAATTCCGAAGGCAAATGGTGACTACGTTCTGTCAATTCAACCTTGTCTAAATACTCCTCAGCCAACTTGCGCCGTTTTGAAGACGAAACTCCTGCGTAAATCAAGGGCAATTCTACATTTTGCAGAGCATTGAGCTTCGATAGAAGAAAGAACTGCTGAAAGACAAAACCGATTTGTTGGTTACGAACCTTGGCTAATTGTTTTTCACCCAGTCCAGCCACTTCTTGGCCTTCAAGATAATACTCTCCACTGGTTGGTGTATCCAACATGCCAATCGTATTCATCAGAGTGGACTTCCCAGAACCAGATGGTCCCATGATGGCAACAAATTCACCCTCATTCACTTCTAGATTGATGTTTTTGAGAACCTGCAGTTCTTGGTCACCATTGCGATAGCTTCTGCAGATATTTTTTAGACTAATTAGTTGCTTCATCAGCCTTCACCTCTTTTCCTTCTTCCAAGGAAGATGTTGGATTACTGATGACCTTAGCGCCATTTGTCAAACCAGAAGTGATTTCTTGATTTTCTGCGTCAGCATTTCCCAATGAAACCTCAACTTTTTTAGCCTTTTGTTGTTCATCCACAATCCAGACATAATTTTTACTATCATCCATTACTAGACTGCTGACAGGAACAAGAATAGCCTTGGTTTTGCTTTTAACCTCAATGTTGACAGAAAAACCTTGTTTCAAATCACCAACTTCGCCTGTCACATCAATAGTATAAGGGTATTTAGAACCTGTATTAGCCCCAGCTGCTGGACTAGCTGCTTCACCATTGTTTTTAGGATAGTCAGAAATATAGCTTAATTTCCCAGTCCATTTTTTATCAGGATATACTTTAGAAGTAAAGCTTACTTCTTGACCTACAGAAAGGTTGGCTAGATTGTACTCAGACAATTCTCCCTTGACTTGTAAATTTTCATTGCTGACAATATGAACCATAACTTGACTCGCCCCTGTTGGAGATTTAGAAACATTGCTATTGACTTCGACTACAGTTCCCTCTAGGGTACTGAGAACAGTTGTTGCATCCAATTGACTTTGAGCCTTGCTTAATTGCGCTGCAGCATCTGCACGCGCATCACGGGCATCACCCAATTGAGCGTCAATAGAAGCAACAGAATTTCCAGCAACTGGAGTTGGACTTTGCACCGTTACATCTTCTCCTCCTGCTGGTGCAGGTAACTGGGGAGCTGAAGCAGCTTCATTTCGTGCTTGGTTGAGTTCGTTGATATGACGGTCTGCCTTCGCAACTGCTCGACTCGCTGAATCATAGGCCGCCTGGGCTTCTGAACTACTGTACTTGACTAAAGCCTGCCCTTCGCTGACCTTATCCCCCACAGAAACAAGGATTTCGTCTAAATCTCCCTTGCTAGCATCAAAATAAACGTATTGTTCATTTTTTGCCGTTACTGTTCCTGATAATAAAACAGAGGATGCCACGCTTCCTTCCTTGGCAACAACAAGATGAGTAGGTTCATCTTTTACAGCGGTTTGCGAGGGTTGTCTAAAGAGTAAAATCCCCCCGGCACCCAATACAACTACACTCGCAGCACCGATGGCTGCATACAGTTGCCACTTTTTAGCTTTACCATTCTTTTTCTTCATAATGAAACTCCTTTTCTTTTTTACAATACTTTGCTATTATACCAAATTTCCCTCCAGCAAACAATGCAGTTCAGATGGAAATAATGACAGTTCAGGATTAAACAATCGTTCGGAAATCCTCCTTTTCTATTGTACTAGTTATATGATACACTATCTTGACTTATTTGGCAAGCTTTTTTGCAATTTTTTGTGCGTAGCAGATTTTTGCAATCAAATCAAAAAAAAGATAGAATATGACTATCAAAAAATGACACTCGACTATTTAAAAGAGTACAAAGGAGTTTTCAATGAGAGAATACGATATCATCGCTATCGGTGGAGGTAGCGGAGGAATTGCCACCATGAACCGTGCTGGTGAACATGGAGCCAAAGCGGCCGTTATTGAAGAAAAGAAACTAGGTGGAACCTGTGTCAATGTCGGCTGCGTTCCTAAAAAAATCATGTGGTACGGGGCGCAAATCGCTGAGACTTTCCATCAATTTGGAGAAGACTACGGCTTTAAGACTACTGATCCTAACTTTGACTTTGCTACCCTACGTCGCAATCGTGAAGCTTACATCGATCGCGCTCGTTCTTCTTATGATGGCAGTTTTAAACGCAACGGCGTAGAGCTGATCGAAGGTCATGCTGAATTTGTAGATTCTCATACTGTCAGCGTAAATGGTGAACTGATTCGTGCTAAACATATCGTGATTGCTACAGGTGCCCATCCAAGTATTCCTAATATTCCTGGTGCTGAGCTAGGTGGCTCTTCTGATGATGTATTTGCCTGGGAAGAACTTCCAGAGTCAATTGCCATTCTAGGCGCTGGTTATATCGCCGTTGAATTAGCTGGCGTACTCCACACTTTTGGTGTCAAGACAGATCTCTTTGTTCGCCGCGATCGTCCTTTACGTGGTTTTGATTCCTACATCGTTGAAGGTTTGGTCAAGGAAATGGAAAGAACAAACTTACCACTTCACACTCACAAAGTCCCTGCCAAGTTAGAAAAAACTGCTGAAGGCATTACCATTCATTTCGAAGATGGTACTAGTCACACAGCTAGCCAAGTTATCTGGGCTACAGGCCGCCGTCCAAACGTTAAGGGATTGCAACTTGAAAAAGCTGGAGTCACTCTGAACGAACGTGGCTTTATCCAAGTGGATGAATACCAAAATACTGTTGTTGAGGGAATCTATGCTCTAGGTGATGTAACAGGTGAAAAAGAACTGACTCCAGTTGCTATCAAGGCTGGACGTACTTTATCTGAACGTCTCTTTAACGGAAAAACTACTGCAAAAATGGATTACTCAACTATTCCAACTGTTGTCTTTTCACACCCTGCTATCGGAACTGTTGGTTTGACAGAAGAGCAAGCTATTAAAGAATACGGTCAAGACCAAATCAAGGTTTATAAATCAAGCTTTGCATCTATGTACTCTGCTTGCACTCGCAACCGTCAAGAATCCCGTTTCAAACTCATAACAGCTGGTTCAGAAGAAAAAGTTGTCGGACTTCATGGAATTGGCTACGGCGTTGATGAAATGATTCAGGGATTTGCCGTTGCTATCAAAATGGGAGCAACCAAGGCTGACTTTGATGCAACTGTGGCAATTCACCCAACTGCATCTGAAGAATTTGTAACCATGCGTTAATCGAAACAAAAGAAGCAAAGCAAAAAACACTTCTAAATATCAAAAAGCGAGTATTTCCGTAGTTGGAGATACTCGTTTTCTTATGTTTTATTTTATAGTATGTTGAAGTAAGATATGCAAAAATCAATTAACAAACCATAGCAAAATACAAGGATTATAATACAATCATTTATTCTTTTCTTTAAAAGATTCATATATTTTTTTATATAATTCTTTTATATCTTTTTTCTGAGAATTCAACTCTTCTTTACCGTAGTCAAAGTTTGCTACCACAAATCCCGCGCCATCATCAGAAAAAGTAAAAAATTCTATTTCAATTAGTTTATTATGCTTAGAGTCCTCTATGGTGTCTCCTAAACCATTATTGAATTTCTTCACTTCTTCTTCACGAACTCCGAACCCCGTAGCAGCTCCATTTGCAATGATGTTTGAAAATACTTCTTCTGAAGATGATACTTCTTTCACAGTTATGAAGTATATAGCTTCTTCCGTTTCTACTTGTCTCACTTTATTCCATTTTTCTGTATCACTAGAAGAAAGCGTATAGATTGTTAACTCTACCGTTGGCTTATTGATATTTTCTTTTGTAATCATTTGTTTTCCAAAAAAGAAAATGGCGAGTACCCCAGTTACAAAGATCAAAGCAATATAAATTTTCTTTTTCATACCTTATACCCTATATCTTTCATGTCAATTATCACATCAACTTCGTTATAGACAGCTGGATCATGTGTCGCTATAATGACATATTTATCTTCAGCTGTTTCATTCAATAGTAAACGAATAATTTCTTTTCCAATCTCACCATCTAAAGCTCCTGTAGGTTCATCTGCTAAGATAATTTTACGTGGTTTCATTAACATTCTGGCAATAGCTACACGTTGAGCCTGCCCTCCAGACAATTCATATATTTTTTGATGTAAATAGTCACTTGACAGTCCTACTTTTTCAAGTACGTCAGTTATTGTTTTTTTGTCTTTAGTGATAAGGCTCAGATTATCATATACTGTTTTGTTATCTATTAAAGAATAATTCTGAAATACATATCCAACAGTATTTTTAAAAAAAGTTCTTTCTTTTATCTTCCAAATATCTTGTTTATCAACTAAAACATTCCCACTGTCAATTTTTTCTAATCTTCCTATAATATTAAGAAGAGTACTTTTACCGGAGCCAGAACCTCCAATCAATGCATAGCTTTTTCCAGATTCAAATATTAAATTTAAGTCTGTAAAGATCTTCTTTGAGCCGAAACTTTTTGAAACGTTCAAAAGGTCAATTGTCATGATTCATCTCCTTTTAAAATTTTAGTGTAGCTTTCAGATAATTTTCTAAAACTCATTATGATCGACAACATCAAAACTAGCAGATAAGCCGCTCCAATATATAGCAACTCTATTTGTCCTGTCATCAGAAATGTAAATAGAATAACCATTGTAATAGTCATCATAAAATATTTGAGACTTGAAATTGCTATATATGTTTTTGACAGACCCAAAATGATTTTTTTCACATATTCATTCTGTTTTAGAGTAATAAAAAGTTGGACATATTGATAAATGAGTATAAAGATAATACTGTAAATTATCTTCTGCAAGATTTGTGAAAGTAAAATTTGGTGCTCTAAGGATTGAATCTTTAATTTCACAATTTGGTAAACATCTACTGGATTCATTGAGAAATTCAACGGGACAGTCATCTCATTTATTTTTTTTACCGCTTCAGGACTAAAAAGAGATTTATATAGTATGTTACTAGCCAAAGAAAACTTATTATTTTCCATCATTTTGTCCGTATCTAACACAACAACTATATTATCTTTGCTATCTGCTAGACTTGCCATTGGTAAAATATCTTTATTTTTATGATCGATATCAGCATCCTCATTGAAATAAAAAATTTTATTACCATCAGGAATTATTTGTACTGCAAGCTGTTCTTTTGTATAGTTTGTTCCAATAAATTGTTCTGCTACAACTGTATTCTCAATAGATTTCTGGTTTTCTTTCCACTTCTCAGGAATATAAATGGTTGCTATCTTATTATCTAAAAGATGATAGTTTGTTCCATTCACTTTATTTTGTAGGTTAGCACCTGTTTGATTAATATAAATCAACTCTTTATTTATTTCTGGATTCGTTATTCCGTCATTTTCTAATTGTTTAGAAAAGTCTTCTAAAACATGAGATGTTTTCATAAAATCTGGAACATATGCCGAAGATCGTTCAATATATAAGAAATCTAAGTTTTTTAAGGCAGCAACTATCTGTAGATACTGACCATCTGAATCACTAACTTCTCCATTTTTAGCAGAGTTACTTTCAATTCCAAGGAACTCAATCCTTCTCCAGTCTTTTACTGTGTCCCACGGTACTAAATTCTGTATTTGTATGTTCATACTAGATTGACTACTCTTTGTTTCTTGTAAAAAAACTCCTGAGACAAGGATAATAATCGAAATAATAGCAAGCCATACGACAAAAATAAGCTTGTTTTTTGCCTTGTTTTTGATAATTTCAATGGGCTTTTCAATCTGAATCGTCGACCAAAATAAAACAAAGGTGATGAGATCAATGATTTGAAATAGTATAAAATTCGTTAAAAGCAGAGAGAAAAATAACTTAGAACTATAAGTGAAGAAACCATTTCCCAAAAAAGAACTGTAAGAAATCATCAATAAAGCCATCATAATCAGTTCAAAAATAAGAGAAATCACATACTCTCTTCTAAGATCGTATACAGGCAAGCCCAAAGAACGTCGTATCACTCCTTCTTTGATCTGCCTCGTCCTAACAACAAATAAAACAACTAATAAAGTTAAGTAAATGGAACCCATTAACAGTATTCTTAAAGTTCCAGTGAATTGTAATATTCCTCCTATATACCAAGGATAAGCCATATAGACTGTTTGCAGCCCCGTCATCGTAAGTGGTTTCAAACTATCTACATCCATTTTCCCAAGGGTATAATACATCCCTATTATTGGTGCTGACTTTAATTGTTCATTATTTACATCATCAAAATTTACATACTTCAACTGACCCGAACTCTGAACGATTGGCTTGTAAATGGTAACCTTTTCCGTTTTTGATAAGTCACGAACCATTTCATATATTTCGTTATTAGAAAGATTACTTTTCCCTTGAATAGAGAAAGCACCATCAATTGGTAAAGGTATGGGGATTTCGGTATCACTAATAGTGACCAGACCAATTGTAGCAATCAAACAAAAGAAGAATCCAATGATACATAATTTTAATTTCATAAGCAATTACCATATTACAAAAGACCCTATTTTATAATTGGGTCTCCTGTTTTCATAAATTATTTTTAAAATCTATAATAATCCCAATATGCATTTAAGCGAACATCGTTCCAAGATTTTGTTGCACTTGAATATGCCCATCCATAATCTTTTTTATCCTGAGCTTTAACTGTTCCCCAAAAATTCGTTACTGAAGATTTTGAACCAATATTATCTGGAGACTTAACAAAGTAATTCGAATAACCATAGTTATCATTTACACCATATTCCCATACATCAATAATCGGATATGGAGCAGGGTGTGCTGTAGTTGCACTAACAACACTAGCTGCAGTAGCAAAGCTAAAACTGAAAACACTTGCAGCTAGAAAAACAGATGCTTTCTTATTAATTCTTTTTTTCATTTTACTTCTCCTTGAATTTAAATATTTGATGAAGATTAAATAATAGTCTCTTTTTAGTCCCTCCATATTACTTTAATATGAATTGATTATATTTAGGTTTTTAATCACCGTTATGGTAGCTAGAGTCGTTAAAATATCTCATAACTACCCCTCCTTTTAAAATTGAACACATCTAAATGCATCCGTTTACATTTTTAATATAACACTTATTTTTTACTTTGTCAAGTATTTACTAGTATATTTTTTATTAATAAAATAGGATTATCTATACAGACAATTTTCGAATCAACAAAAAAATTATCCAACTTAACCAATAAGCAAAATCGGCCGTTACAGTTTTTGTTACCTTGTTTTAAAAAATTGGTTGACAATGATTCCTCTATGAGTATAATAGTTACTATACATCAGAAAAGAGGTTAACTATTTTGAAAAAAGCTCACATTTATGCTATCCCTGCTATTGGGGCTGCTCTCATTGCTGTTTTGGCACAAATCAGTCTTCCAGTTGGACCTGTTCCCTTCACTCTGCAAAACTTTGCAATCGGCTTGATTGCTACTGTCTTTAGACCGAGAGAGGCTGTACTTTCTGTTGGACTCTATCTTCTTCTAGGTGCTATCGGTCTTCCTGTGTTTGCAGGAGGTGGAGCTGGTTTTCAGGCTTTAGTTGGCCCTACTGCAGGCTATCTTTGGTTTTATCTCGTTTACTCTGGACTTACTTCCTCTCTAACCAACAGCAAGAGCGGAATTGTCAATATTTTTCTTGCAAATCTCTTGGGTGATGCCCTTGTCTTTGTCGGAGGGATTCTCAGCTTGCATTTTCTAGCTGGAATGGCATTTGAAAAAGCTCTTGTTGTGGGGGTCATTCCCTTTATCATTCCAGACCTTGGTAAACTTCTAGCTATTAGTTTGATTAGTCGTCCTCTACTTCAACGCCTTAAAAATCAGGCTTACTTTGCTAACTAAAAAAGGATATCGAGTTGTCATAACTCAGTATCCTTTTCTTTTATTTTGAAAACTTAGTTTCCTTTAAAAGCATCCACCATTGTTTGAAATTCTTCATTGGAAAGAGTAATTCCTTTGCCCATCTTCGTATGGTCTGGACTCCAAGCACGAATATCAAACTTCGCAGAGGCTCCATTAAAGCTCACACGGTTGATTTCCTTAGTCCAACCTTTTTCGTTTTCAGAAAGAGTCAACAAGTGCTCTTCGATTTCAAATGTAAATTCTGCCATTTTCTTCTCCTTTTTTAGCTTTCATCTGATTATTCGTAAAATCTTGTAGATTTTAGGAAAATTTTATATAATATTGATATAAAAGAAGGGAGGCCACTATGAGACATAAATTCCAGCAAGTTCTAGATAAAATACATGACTTTTTAAATGGACATGACCAACCTGACCATACTGAAAGCAACTCCCTTACAGCCACTATTGAAGAGGCTATCCAGAAACAAACTGCTGTTCACCTTATCTTGTCTGAGACAAGCTTTACAGGTGATATCATCAAATACGATCAACAAGGCCAGCAAATTATCGTGAAAAATTTTGCCAAAAATGTGACCCGTATTATCCGCATAAGCGATATTCAACGCCTGCGATTTGTCCCTTCAACTGTCCAAACAGCCCAAAAAAATAGATTTAAGAAAGAGTGAGATGTAGTTGCTTCATCCCACTCTTTTTTCTTAGCGAATTTGTTCAAAATGTAAATGAACTGCGATATGATCTCCATAACCACTTCTTTCCAAGTCACGTTGCAGACGATAGGAAATGTAGTGTTCTGCAATGGTAATGTAACCTGCACCCAGTAGACGATGTTCAACCATAGACTGAATCATGCTAATAGTAGCACGTTCCACCTTGGCCTCTTCCAAATCCAAAACCACTTTCTTAGTGACTTGTGCAAGGTTTTGACGCAAATCATCTGTCAATACATAGACAGTCTGGGCTGCCTTTAAGATGGCTTGGTAAATCTTATCTGGATTAAATTCAGCAATTTCGCCATTACGTTTGATTACTTGCATAGGTATCTCCTTTATTCTTTGTTTTCTTTGATTTCTGCCAGCATTTTTTCTTCTTCTGCTGTCAGTTGATAATGTTCAAGCAAATCCGGTCTGCGCTCGTAGGTTTTCTTCAAACTCTCATACAGACGCCACTGACGAATCTTTTCATGGTGGCCACTCATCAATACATCTGGTACAACCATACCCCGATAATCATAGGGACGTGTGTACTGAGGGTATTCGAGAAGCCCAGAAGAAAAACTATCATCTTTGTGGCTAGACTCCTTGCCAATCACTTCTGGAATCAGGCGTACCGTAGCATCAATCATGGTCATGGCCGCCAGTTCTCCACCAGTAAGGACATAGTCTCCCAAGGAAATCTCATCTGTCACCAAGGTCTTAATGCGCTCGTCATAGCCCTCATAGTGACCGCAGATAAAGATCAGTTCCTCTTCTTTGGCCAAATCCTCAGCATAAGCCTGATCAAACTGCTTTCCAGCTGGATCGAGGAGAATAACGCGCGGATTTTTCTTTTCAATAGCATCAAAGGCATCAAAAATGGGTTGGGCTCGGAGCAACATCCCCTGACCACCTCCGTAGGGCTCATCGTCTACATGGCGGGCCTTTTCAGCCTTTTCTCGAAAATTATGATACTGGATATCCAAGAGCCCTTTTTCTCGAGCCTTTCCAACGATTGAGTGCTCCAGTGGAGAAAACATCTCTGGAAAGAGGGTTAAAATATCAATCTTCATCATCTAACCCTTCTAAAATTTCCACATCGACACGGTTATTCGGAATATCAACATTGAGAACCACTGGTGGAATATAAGGCAAGAGCAAGTCACGTTTGCCTTTTCGCTTGACCACCCAGACATCGTTAGCACCTG
Organism: Streptococcus sp. 477; assembly: GCF_013277295.1. Classification (NCBI taxonomy): domain Bacteria; kingdom Bacillati; phylum Bacillota; class Bacilli; order Lactobacillales; family Streptococcaceae; genus Streptococcus; species Streptococcus sp. 477. The sequence goes on along the minus strand of NZ_VMMQ01000092.1, from coordinate 12,979 downwards.
GTTGCAGGATTTCCTTGATGGTTCCAATCAAGTTATCACCCTCATAGACTTCCAAACCGATAATCTCGTGATAGTAGAATTCACCATCGTCTAGGTCATTCAAATCTTCCTCAGCAACCTTGAGACTGTATCCCTTATACTTTTCGATAGCGTTGATATGGTACATATCTTTGAATTTAATAATGTCAAAGTTCTTCTGTTTACGGTGACTAGCGATAATCACTGTTTGGACAAACTGATCTTTTTCATCAAACAAGGCCAGCTCAGATCCTTTTTTAAACCGTTCTTCTGCAAAATCCGTCACAGACAATACTCGCATCTCACCCTGCAACCCCTGCGTATTGACGATTTTCCCAACATTAAAGTAGTTCATCTTGTCTCCTGTAGTCTCCTTCTTTCCATCTTATTCTGACAATTCTCGAATAATAGTCGCAATTTTTTCGGATTCAGACCATTGTAAATAATGGTGATTCCCTCCTAAAATGAGTCTAGCATTGGAAGTCCAATATTCTGATTCTCTGTACTCTTTTTCTCTGTAAGGCTGACAAAAAACAAATACAGGGATACAATCTGGTATTGATACATCCTCAAAATCTTCCTCAGTAATCTCTCCAGATATCTGAAATCCTGGATCTTGATTTTCCAACTCTGAACCTTTTTCTTGCATTATTTCCCAGATTTCTTTATTCGTTTCAGGACTAAATGTTGCTTGAGTTAAGTTCTTAAAATAAAGTTCAGGACCACACTCATCAATCAGCCTCATCTGCTCTTCCATTTCTGGATAAGGATTTTCTGAAAAATCAGCAAACATGACGTTTTTAGTTGTCGGTTCAATTGCTACTAAAGCCTGACACTTAATTGGTTTGTTGAGCAATTTGCAAGCTAAAATTCCACTCAAACTATGTACACAAAGTATATATTCAGAAATCACCAATTCTTCAAGTACTTCATAAACTGCATCTGCAAGATTATCCAGATTTTTTCCAGCTTGGTCATGAATCGGACTTCTACCTGTGTTCGGAAAATCAATTGTCAAATAACCAATTGTGGACGGAAGTTTTTCGAGTATAAGTGAAAAATTTTCATAACTTGGTAGCAAACCTGCTCCGTTTAGACAAATTAGCACTTTCTTTTGCTTTTGATAAGTAACAGAGAGACTACCAATTTCTGTAGATACTTCAAACCTCTTCATAAAGAAATCCACTCATTCTATATAATGAATTATTAAAAGTCCTTATCCTTTATTTTATCATGTTTCAAGGATTTTCTCAAGTTGGAGGAAGAGGACATCAATTCTCCTTCACCTTCAAAAATCCTTCCAAATCACGTTCATGTTAGTACTTAATGGCTGCAGTCTTATCTTTCTCAAAGATAGTCTTGGTAAGGTCAATATGGTTGATGGCGACGATTGCGACGGTGTAGTGAATGATATCAGTCAGTTCTCTGGCAAGTTCCTCGTTCGAATCCTATCCCTTCTTTTCGACCAGAGCGCCTATTCAAAACCTCGGCTACTTCTCCGACTTCCTCCACTAGCTTGATAAAAAGACCTTCCTCAGTTCGAGACTACTGGTAATGTTCGAGTAATACTCTTCGAAAATCTCTTCAAACTACGTCAGCTTCACCTTGCCGTACTCCAGTACAGCCTGCGGCTAGCTTCCTAGTTTGCTCTTTGATTTTCATTGAGTATAACTAGTCTTGTAATTGTCTAAACGTTAAATATTTCATCTTCTATTCCTCGCAAAAAAGCGAGACATTTGTCCCGCTCTTCTTATTTTTCGTCAATAACGATTCTTACTTTTTTGTCTTCAGTTGGGACAGAGTAGACAATCGTTCTTATCGCAGAAATAGTGCGACCCTTACGACCGATTACACGACCCACATCGCTTTGATCAAGATTCAAATGATATTCCAAAAACTCTGGTGTATCTTCAATCTTGATAGTTAAGGCATCTGGTTGTGAAATCAAGGGTTTCACAATCGCAATAATGAGATTTTCAATCGTATCCATCTGTCAACCTACTTTAAACTTATTTTGAGAATTTAGAATCGTGGAATTTCTTCAATACACCTTCTTTTGAAAGGATGTTGCGAACTGTATCTGAAGGTTGAGCTCCATCAGCCAACCATGCAAGAACGCGGTCTTCTTTCAAAGTTACTTGGTTTTCAGCAACAAGTGGGTTGTAAGTTCCAACTGTTTCGATGAAACGTCCGTCACGTGGTGAACGTGAATCTGCTACGTTGATACGGTAGAAAGGTTTTTTCTTAGAACCCATACGAGTCAAACGGATTTTAACTGCCATTTTTAAAGTCTCATTTCTTTAATTTTTTATTTCGGTGAAATAGCTGAGCTATTTAGCACATGTTCTATTATAGCAGATTTCTGGCATGTGTCAAGAAAAAAACTTGACAGACTATAAATTTCTTCAAGTATTTAGAAATTTGTTAGAAGTAGGAAATAAATGTTTGAAAGAGGCTATCCGTGAATACTATTTTAGAAAAATTTTATAAAGAACACCAAGTCAAACCCTTCATATCGCCTGAACGAGATTTGGATACTTGGCTCCTAAGTCCCAAGCCCGTTCCCAAGCGAAATATGAACTTATTAGCAGATGATTCACTAGCAGGAGATATCATTTTACTATGGAGAATCCAGTTTGGTACTTTTACCACTGAAACATGATTTTAAAAACTCCCATTCGAATATGATTCAAAATTCGCTTAGAATCAATGTTTTCCCACTTTTTCAAAAAATAAATTTTCATCTAATTTAAATAACTTTCAATTAAGTGTGAATTTTGCTTAAAATCATAAAAAAACACCCCATGGTGTGAACCATAATACTCTTTGAAAATCTCTTCAAACCACGTCAACGTCGTCTTGCCGTAGGTATGGTTACTTACTTCGTCAGTCTTATCTACAACCTCAAAGCAGTTCTTTGAACAACCTGCGGCTAGCTTCCTAGTTTGCTCTTTGATTTTCATTGAGTATAAAGTGTTGTAAATACTGTATTGTAGCTAGTTCTTAACCTTTAGAGAACTGGCTAGCTTTACGAGCTTTCTTAAGATCTGGTTTGGAAAGTATAGATTTCAATTAGACTAAAAACAGCGAAATATCAAGGATTTTAAAAAAGATATCTACTAATTAATTTATAAAATATGAATTAATAGATTCTAAATAGGGGAATAGTTTAGGTCTGTAAAAGATTAAATAATTTCTATTTTAGCTGTTAGAAACGTTGGTACATCAATGTTTTTAGAATGCTACATAATAAAAGGTAGAGTAAATAGTAGAGTAGTTATTGCGTTAGTTCAGCAATCTTATCGATATAAAGATTAACAGATTCTAACTTTCTTTGCGGTGCTAACTCGGCGTATGTGTCCATTGTTGTTGAAATTGATTTATCTTTTTTGATTTTTTAATGACCTTTTTGCCATTATGGATAATTTTTTCAGTTTCATCAGAAATCAAAAATTTTTTTCTTTGAATATTGAAATTTGCGAATGTCTTGGAAAGTCTAAGACAGCTAGATTGTATAGAAATTAAGTCATCATCCGACAAAGAATTCATTCTTTTATTTACAGTTTCCAAATCTCTAAATAAAATAGAGCCGAAGCAGTGGTAAAACATATTTTCAACAAGCTTGGCAATATCTCCAAAAATAATTTCTTTATAGTCTAAGTCGGTTTGAGTATTCAAATAAAGCAATATTGAAGTGGTAACTTGTTGCTTTTCCTTTTCAACTTGACTAACTTGACCTGCATTGCTTAGTTCGCTTTGTGTAATATTGTGTTTTTTTCTTAAATTTTTGATACGAGTAGGTAGTTCATGTGAATAATTTTCTTCAAAAAATTTCATATACAATCCCCCTATAATCATGGAAAAGTAGTAAAAATAGTTGTTATCCTAGTTGATTAAAAAAATCTCTGATTTCCTCATCTTTTATAAAATAATATATAATTTTCCCATCTCTTCTAGTGTCCAAGATGTTTTGATTGGCTAGTTTACGAAGATGGTGGGAGGCAGATGCCATACTGAGATTTAGTAAACAGGCTATATCACAGACACAGAGTTCTTCAACAGCAAGGAGATAAAAGATGATATTTATCTGTTTATTATCGGTAAACTTTGATAAAATACGAAGTGATTTTTGGACTTTTTCCTTTTCAAGGTAGTTCGTCGCGGTTGTAACATTTTGTTGATTTATAATATTCACTTGGCAAATACTATCTTTTTTCATAATTTTTTCTCCTAGCCGAACACAGTCCTTAGCATGTCAAAGCTGTTGTTTTCAATCAGAATATACATCCCCAATCCTAAATAGACAACGGCAATAAACCATCTGCTATATTTTTCCAAAGTTTCTCCAACAGAAGGGACTTGTGCCAATTTTTGGGCAGAAAAAACCAAGAGATAAATCATGACTAGAAAAGTAAGTAAAGTCACTATCAAATTCGCTAAATTTAAGGTGGTAAAATATGGGACAAAGACACCAATATTGTCAGCGCCACAACTTGCAAAAGTAATCATAGCGACTAGAAAAATCAGGTTTTTATTGTCTTTTCGCAAACCATCTTTTGCAATAGCTTCTCCATCAGAATCTCCTAAAAGCAAAACTTTGAGGCCTAGGAAAATTGGAATCAAACCGAGTAAACCTAAAATCTCTTTACTAGGAATATAATTTAAGACAAATGCAAAAAGCAAACTTAGCAATATTAGACTAACAGAGCCTAGAAATTGTCCTAAATAGATGTTAATGATGTCTTTTCTGCTTTTTCTTTTGGCAAAAAATAACATTAGGATAATAAGTAAGTCTACGGCTGTCCCAGAATACAGGATTATTGAAGTAACAACATTTTGAATCATAAAACACCTCATTCAAATATATTTTTGAATGTATTCTAACATTAAACTTTGTAGATGTCAACTTAAAATCCACCAAAATATAGATAAGAAGTTAGTGTACCAAATATTAAAAAGCCCTGCCATCGAAATGATAGCAGGGCTTAACTTCAATATCCAGATGATATATTTATCTAAAAAAGGTAGAGTTTTTATTGATTTGTAGTGCTATATAATGAGTTTCCAAAAATCAAAAATCGCTTAAAATCAGTATTTTGACATCTATTGACGTGTACTGAAATCCTTACTTAACCTCTGTAAAAATTAACTTCTACACCTACAAAGCTTATTCTGACAGACTTTATACAGTCTAAGAAAAAAAGTAGAGATTCATACAGTATCTAGATTTTTCAAAAATTCTTTATCATCAAAAATTCTTTATCATCAAAAATTCTTTATCATCAAATATTATTAACGAAACTATCCAAACCAAATCCGATGCATTACTTCAAAGAATTCTTTAGTTGTTTGTCTATCAAGGGCTTTTATTAAAAAATTTTTTCAAATAATTGCCACCTTGGCACATAAATTCTTGCTTTCTAAATTTAAATGTGATATATTTATAACATAAAATTTAAGTGTTATATATTTATAACACAAAAAAGGAGTCTATCATGAAAAAAAGTCAAAAAATGCGTGGCCTCATTGCAATGATTGCCGTAGCTCTCTTTATTGATTTTATTGTTGTATTTGGTTCTAATCTTAGTTGGGAACCCAAGTTAGTTATTACTGGTATTTCAGTGTCAGGTCAAATTGTAGCTATATCGAGCTGGCTACATAAGAGTCAGAAAGGTAAGAGAAAAATTATTTTTGACTTGTCTGCTAAGCTTTACACGATACTTGTGTTTGCAGCAAGCATTTTTTATACAGTAGGAATTTGGGTTGCGACCCCAAGCGAAAGTTCTGGTATTAAAGAATGGATTTTGGGAATTGGCCTCGTTATTGAAGTGATTCTATTTGGTTTTTTCTCTTTAAAAAATGTCAAGGAAACTCCGGACGAACGCTTTTATGCTAATTTAGCAAAGGCAGCTAGCTTGATGTTTGTTTTTATACTAGGCGCACTGATGATCCTAGCAGTTATCATTGGGTATATGGGGTCTCTCACTCTTTACATGGGACAGATATTTATTAGCATAGCTGCCTTGATTTGCATCTTTGCGGTTGTCTATCTTATCTTGGAACGGAGAGGATAAGCATGGCCAAAGAAAGCAAGATTATTACTAATCTCAAATCTGTTCGTGAATCCACAGGCATGACCCAGCAGGAGTTAGCCGACCGCATCGGCATGCGACGCGAGACAATTCTGCACTTGGAAAATAACCGTTACAATCCTTCGCTGGAAATGGCTCTTAAAATTGCTCAAGTTTTTAATCTGAAAGTAGAAGACCTCTTTGAACTCAGACAGAAAGAGGAAGCATAATTCTTTTTGAGACCTAGTATTCAGTTCATTGACTAATTAGGAATTGAAGCCAAAAGAAAAAATCCTTTGAAAATGTGCTCTTTTAAAATATAGTAATTCTTTCGAATTAACGTTTACTAATTGTGATGCTTTACGAGCTTTCTTAAGATCTGGTTCCCTAAATACTTTGAGTACTCTTATGGCATTGATGCTCCTAAGCATCTCAAAACTCTGGTAGAAAAAGGTTATGCTGTCCATTGAAACTGCTTTTTACTCACTTGACCATCTAATACGCTACCATAAAAAAGAATATCCTAAAGAAGAAGGGAGTTACTGGACTTTCTAAAAATGAAGGCTACAAATTTGGACCAAGCCCTTCATGAGCATTTTTCAGAAGAAGAATTAGCTTGTCACTTTTCGATTCGCGGTTATAGACTAACTCCAAAAGGAGAACAAACACTCAAAGACCATCAAGCAATCATTGACCGCCATCCTAAAAAGAATCTTTAATCAACCAAGACAGGTTGATTTTTTTTGAAAACAGTTTCTTGAAAAATTTTAATTATTTCACTTACGAGGAAAATTTTTTTATGATAGACTGATGTATAATCAAAAAGAATTGGAGACTATAATGCCTAGAAATTTTAAAGAAGCTCTTTTATTTACAACACTTATGTGTTCCATGATGATACTCGGTATGTCCATGTGGAATCTTTTTATTGTTGGTCAACTTTCACTACATTATTTAGCCCTTGCTTACATCCCTGGCTTTGTCACAGCCTTTTTATTGGATGTCATCCCTGTGGGAGCAATCGTTAAGTCAATTGCCTTTCGTATCCTCAAGGACCATCATAAACGATGGCAGAAAATCATTACCATTTCTGGAGGAATGGCAGTTCTCATGGTCACTTTCATGTCCTTCTATGGACTTTTTTACAATGGCATTGCTATCACACCCAATACCTATCTAAGCGCCTGGCTCGTAAACTTTATTGCAGCTCTTCCTCTAAACTTCCTAATTGTCGGACCAATTGCCCGTTTTATACTAAGTTCTTTTCAGAAACCATTTACTGAGGAAGAAGTTGAAGATTTTCAAGATGATGATGAAATCCCAACTATTATCTAAGCCAGTTCTGTAAACTACTAACATTTGAAATCCCCTTCCTTTTAGGGTACAATGGTAGAAATGAATTTTTGAAAGGATCAGAATGAAAAAACTAGCAACCCTTCTTTTACTGTCCACTGTAGCCCTAGCTGGATGTAGCAACATCCAACGTAGTTTACGTGGTGATGACTATGTAGATTCTAGCTTGGCCGCTGAGGAAAGCTCCAAAGTAGCAGCCCAATCTGCCAAGGAGTTAAACGATGCTTTAACAAACGAAAACGCCAATTTCCCACAACTATCTAAAGAAGTTGCTGAAGATGAAGCCGAGGTGATTCTCCACACAAACCAAGGTGATATTCGCATTAAACTCTTCCCTAAACTCGCTCCTCTAGCGGTTGAAAACTTCCTCACTCATGCCAAAGAAGGCTACTATAACGGTATTACCTTCCACCGTGTCATCGATGGCTTCATGGTTCAAACTGGAGATCCAAAGGGAGACGGTACAGGTGGTCAGTCCATCTGGCATGACAAGGATAAGACTAAAGACAAGGGAACTGGTTTCAAAAACGAGATTACTCCTTATCTCTATAACATCCGTGGTGCTCTTTCTATGGCTAATACTGGTCAACCAAACACCAATAGCAGCCAGTTCTTCATCAACCAAAACTCTACAGATACCTCTGCTAAACTCCCTACAAGCAAGTATCCAAAGAAAATCATCGAAGCCTATAAAGAAGGGGGAAACCCTAGTCTAGATGGCAAACACCCAGTCTTTGGTCAAGTGATTGACGGTATGGATGTTGTAGATAAGATTGCTAAAGCCGAAAAAGATGAAAAAGACAAGCCAACTACTGCTATCACAATCGACAGCATCGAAGTGGTGAAAGACTACGATTTTAAATCTTAAAAACCAAAAAATACAGTATCCACATTCGGTACTGTATTTCTTTTATCCTCATTTTTAAGTTAGATTATTAAAATCCCAGATTTGGTCCATCCAGCCTTCATAGAAGTCTGGTTCGTGGCAGACCATAAGGATAGATCCCTTATATTCTTTGAGAGCGCGTTTAAGTTCATCCTTGGCATCCACATCCAAGTGGTTGGTCGGCTCGTCCAACACTAAAACGTTGTTTTCACGATTCATCAAGAGACAGAAACGAACCTTGGCTTGTTCCCCACCTGACAAGACCTGAATTTGGCTTTCGATATGCTTGGTTGTCAAACCACAACGGGCAAGGGCTGCACGAACTTCTGCTTGGTTGAGAGCTGGAAAGGCATTCCAAACAGCCTCTAGTGGTGTTTGACGATTGCCACCTTCTACTTCCTGCTCAAAGTAGCCAAGTTCTAGGTAGTCACCACGTTCCACTTCCCCAGCAATTGGCGGAATAATGCCCAAGAGAGACTTCAAGAGAGTTGTTTTCCCGATACCATTTGCCCCTATAATAGCAACCTTTTGATTGCGTTCAAAGGTAAGATTTAAAGGCTTAGTCAGAGGACGATCATAACCAATTTGCAAATCCTTGGCTTGGAAGATAAAGCGCCCTGGTGTACGAGCTGGTTTGAAATCAAAGGATGGTTTTGGTTTCTCACTTTGGAGTTCGATAATATCCATCTTATCCAATTTCTTCTGACGAGACATAGCCATGTTTCGTGTTGCAACACGTGCTTTGTTTCGAGCCACGAAGTCCTTGAGGTCCGCAATCTCTTTCTGCTGACGTTCGTAGGCTGCCTCTAGCTGAGATTTCTTCATAGCATAAACTTCTTGGAACTGGTAGTAGTCACCAGAGTAACGCGTCAGCTGTTGATTTTCCACATGATAGACAATATTAATAACGTCATTGAGGAATGGAATATCGTGTGAAATAAGGACAAAGGCATTCTCATAGTTTTGGAGATAGCGCTTGAGCCAGTCAATATGCTCAGCATCCAAGTAGTTGGTCGGCTCGTCCAAAAGCAAGATATCAGGCTTTTCAAGGAGGAGTTTAGCCAAAAGCACCTTGGTTCTTTGTCCACCTGATAAAGAGGTTACATCTGTATCCATGCCAAAGTCCATAACACCAAGGGCACGCGCTACTTCGTCAATCTTAGCATCCAAGGTGTAGAAATCACGACTCTCCAGACGATCTTGGAGTTCTCCCACTTCTTCCATGAGAGCATCAACATCCACACCGTCTTCAGCCATTTCCATATAGAGATCATTGATACGAGCTTCTGCTTTAAAAAGCTCATCAAAAGCTGTACGTAGAACATCACGTACCGACTGCCCTTCAGCAAGGACAGAGTGTTGATCCAAGTAACCAGCCGTCACATATTTGGACCACTCAACCTTTCCTTCATCTGGCAGCATTTTACCAGTCACGATACTCATAAAGGTTGATTTTCCTTCACCATTGGCACCGACCAGGCCGATATGTTCTCCCTTGAGGAGACGGAAGGACACATCTTCAAAAATTGCACGGTCACCAAAACCGTGACTCAGATTTTTAACTTCTAAAATACTCATTTTAATTCCTTATCTTGTTTTTATGTAATCGTTTATAAAGGAGCCAAGCCAGATAGCCACCCAAAGTGTTGGTCCACAAATCATCAATCTCAAAGACGCGATTGAAATCAAAGAAAAAGTCCAAGATTAATTGCGTACACTCGATTCCAAGACTCACAAGAAAACTAAAAAGAAGGACCTTTTTTATTTTCCGCAAGTTTGGAAGGAGATAAAGGAGTTGGAACATCAGAGGAAAAAGTAAGAACATATTAAGGATATTTTGTAAAAAAATCCAGCATAATTGTCCCATATCACTCACCTCACCCAGATTCCAGAGGGAGTTTAAAGGAGTCAAAAGAAAAACCAGGCTTCCAAGATGCTGAATACCTGGAGTTTCTACCCCCACGGGAGATTGTTCTTGAGGAGTAAAGCAAAAATAGACAATGCAAATGCTATAGAAAATGACTCCCCAGACCAAAATATGATTATAAGTCTTCTTCATCATTAAGGATTTACCGCTGCGACTGCCTTCTGGCGGTCACGTTTCATTGTGTTAGAGCGCAATTGTCCACAAGCTGCGTCACTATCTGTACCATGCTCTTGACGAACCACACAGTTGACCCCTTTTCTCTTAAGCGTATCATAGAAAGCCAACACGCGCTCTTTGGGACTACGGCTATATTGGTCATGTTCACTAACTGGGTTGTAAGGAATCAAGTTTACATAAGACAATTTCTTGATGTTCTTGAGCAATTCAGCCAATTCCAAGGCTTGTTCTACACCGTCGTTGACTTCATTAAGCATAATATACTCAAATGTTACACGACGATTAGTTGTCTCAATGTAGTACTCAATAGCAGCAAAGAGCTTTTCAATCGGAAAGGCACGGTTAATCTTCATGATACTTGAACGAAGTTCATTGTTGGGTGCGTGAAGAGACACGGCAAGATTGACCTGAACCCCTTCATCAGCAAAGTCACGAATTTTATGGGCCAAACCTGAGGTTGAAACCGTGATGTGACGAGCACCGATAGCCATTCCTTTATCATCATTGATAGTACAAACGAAATTCAAAACATTGTTGTAATTATCAAAGGGCTCACTGATTCCCATGACAACGATATGGCTGACACGTTCATCCTGACCACGCTCATCAAAGTATTTCTGAACCAGCATAATTTGCGCTACGATTTCACCGTTATTGAGGTCACGTTGCTTCTTAATCAAACCAGAGGCACAGAAGGTACAACCGATATTACAGCCGACCTGAGTGGTCACACAGACAGATAAACCGTAGTGTTGACGTATGAGTACTGTCTCAATCAGCATTCCATCTGGCAATTCAAAAAGATATTTAACTGTCCCATCAGCAGACTCTTGCACAATACCTTGTTTCAAGGGATTGACCACAAACTGGTCATTAAGCTTAGCAATCAAATCCTTGGAAAGGTTGGTCATTTCTTCAATAGAGCCATTCCCAGATTTGATCTGCACGGAATTTCTTTTCTCCCTGCTCCAATACCCATTCCTGCATGGTTTGACGTGTTAAACTATAAATTGAGGGTTTCATTTCTTCTCCTTATTCTCTACTCACTTCTGACGAATGACAAAATGACGTTGTCCCTTGTCCTCTTTCTGAGAATGCTGGTCTTTCTGACGACGTCTATTTTTCTTATCTGCATTCGGTTTTCGTTTTGTTTGAGTCGGTTTCTTTCCTTTTCTAAAAGGCTGTTCTTCTTCCTTCTTACGCATTTTCTTGTCAAATGATGCTCGCTTAGGAGCTTCATTTTCTAAGACAAAATAGGCACAACCATAACTACAATACTCTAATAGGTAGTCTTGTAAACGACTGATTTTTTCAAGTTTTTCTTCTGTTCGGTCATCCTTGTAAAAACCTCGTAGGCGAAGCTGTTCGTTGCTCCAGTCTCCCACGATATAATCAAACTTGGTTAAGACTTCTGAAAAACGCTGATTAAAAGCCGTCACATCAAAGGCATCCTTGATATTTTCCACCAAGGAAAAAGCGATCCCTTCCGTTTCAACCTTGTCCCCGTGTAAATGAAACTCAGGACCAGGAAACTTGTTATAGTTGTATAATTCAGGTGCAATTTCTTTTCGCATAGATATCCTTTTTTCACGATTACTTAATACTTTATTCTACCATAATTTCTAGCAGTTAGCACGTTTCTCATAAAAATGAAAAAAGTCTAACGATTTTGTCAGACCAGAATCTTATAACCTAAAAAAGAGAAGAACAATTCTTCCCTCCAACTATCATTATTTAGCAGCTGCGTACAATTCATCTACTTTATTCCAGTTGATTACTGAAAAGAAAGCTTTGATGTAGTCAGGACGCACGTTGCGGTATTTCACGTAGTAAGCATGTTCCCAAACGTCCAAGCCCAAGATTGGTTTTTTACCTTCTGAGATTGGTGTGTCTTGGTTTGCTGTTGAAGTCACTTCAAGTTTCCCTTCTTTGTTGACAACCAACCATGCCCAACCTGAACCAAAACGAGTTGTTGCTGCTGCAGTGAAGGCTGCTTGGAATTCTTCAAATGAACCAAATGTTGCATCGATTGCTGCTGCCAGTTCTGCTGAAGGAGCTGTTTTCTCGGGAGTCATCAATTCCCAGAAAAGAGCGTGGTTCAAGTGTCCGCCACCATTGTTGATAAGTGCTTGACGGATATCAGCTGGGATAGATTCTACATCAGCAAGCAAGGCTTCAAGGTCTTCACCGATTTCAGGGTGTTTTTCTAAAGCTGCATTGGCATTGTTGACATAAGTTTGATGGTGTTTGTCATGGTGCAAGTGCATTGTTTCCGCATCGATGTATGGTTCCAAAGCGTCGTATGCATATGGAAGTTCTGGTAAGATAATAGCCATCTGTAATACCTCTTTTTCTTTCTATATGAAAATGATAACGCAAACATTCACTTTTTTCAAGTTTTTTGCTTATGGATGAGGAAATCACTGAGATACTTTCGAATAATACTCTTCGAAAATCTCTTCAAACCGCGTCAACGTCGCCTTGCCGTAGGTATATGTTACTGACTTCGTCAGTCTTATCCAGCAACCTCAAAACGGTGTTTTGAGC
>NZ_VMMQ01000091.1:0-1690 GCF_013277295.1 Streptococcus sp. 477 | reverse complement strand
GACAAGCGATTTCTTTGTGGAGTGGTTCAAAACGCAACTCCTGCCTGCTTTGAAGACACCTCATGTTATTATCATGGACAATGCTAGTTTTGATCCCAAGAACATTTTGGATGAACTCTGCATCCAAGATAAACACTTTTTCTTACCTCTACCGCCATATTCACCGGATTTGAATCCTATTGAGCAAGCATGGGCTATCTTGAAAAAGAAAGGAACAAATTTATTAAGGGAAGTCCCAACTATTTTTGAATGTTTGGAACGCTTTTTTAAAACTAAATAACTATATAATAAAAAATAAGGGGACACGAAATGGACACCAAAGCTAAAAAGTTCACACTTGCAACGATTTCAGCTCTATCACTTCTTGGGGTAGGAATTGTTACATCACAATCAGTAGCCACTAATGATAGGCTGGTTTCCACTCAAGCAATCAATGGTCAATCCTACAATATCTTAAACTCTTAGGTCACTAGTACTTCTTCTGGTACTACTCTAGTTGGGATTGAAGGGACTTTCTTAACGCCATATAAACAGGCTATCTTAGACCGTATCAATGCCATTCGAAAAGAAACAACAGACGAAGGTCTAGTTACTAGCTATGTTCCTATCAAATGGTCAACTGCACTAGAAAAAACAACCTTCATTCGTGCAGCAGAAGCTTCGATCACCATTAATCACACACGCTTGTCTAGTAAGGACATTTGGAGCGCCTGGTCTTCAGGAAATTTCTCACTAGCAGAAAACTTGGCTTGGAACTATGACGGATTTATGACAGCTATTAATCAATGGTATGAGGAAAAAGCCGATTATGTTAATACTAGACTAAAATAAAAAAGCATTATATAATAGTAATATGAAATCAACTAAAGAAGAAATCCAAGCTATCAAAACACTTTTAAAAGACTCTAGTACAGCTAAATATCATAAACGCCTTCAAATCGTTCTATTTCGTCTGATGGGTAAATCTTATAAAGAGATTATAGAGCTTTTAGACTGTAATCAAACAACGATTTGGCCAACTGTAAAAAAATATGAGGAGTTCGGACTCGATTCTCTCCTTCAAGAAATACGTGGTGGTCGTAACCATGCACATATGACAATTGAGGAAGAGAAAGCCTTTCTTGCCCGTCATTTGAAGGCTGCAGAGGCAGGAGAATTTGTTACAATTGATGCCTTATTTCAGGCTTATAAAAAGGAGTTAGGTTCTTCCTACACACGTGATACCTTCTATCAACTCTTGAAGCACCATGGTTGGCGAAATATTAGGCCACGTCCAGCACATCCCAAGAAAGTAGACTCTCAAACCATTGTCGCGTCTAAAAATAAAATCTCAATTCAAGAAGAAAAGAAAGCGCTTTAAAACCAGTAGACCTTTTCGTAAGGTTCGCTTGATGTACCAAGATGAGGCTGGTTTCGGTAGAATCAGTAAACTGGGATCTTGTTGGTCTCCAATAGGAGTAGGTCCACATGTCCATAGTCACTATATACGAGAATTTCGCTATTGTTATGGAGCTGTTGATGCCCATACAGGCGAATCATTTTTCTTAATCGCTGGTGGATGTCATACTGAGTGGATGAACGCCTTTTTAGAAGGGCTTTCACAAGCTTATCCAGATGATTATCTTTTACTCGTTATGGACAATGCCATATGGCATAAATCAAGTACCTTAAAGATTCCGACTAATATTGG
>NZ_VMMQ01000090.1:0-5550 GCF_013277295.1 Streptococcus sp. 477 | reverse complement strand
TACCATGAATTTGATTTCACCAGAGCTTTTGGCACCAGTTAAGGACTCAGTCTTACAATCAGTTCCGTCTATTTTGCCAGTAGGTGCAGCCATCTTGGGAGTGAACCTTGCTGTTCGCTTTGCAGTATCAACGCTCAAGAAATTCTTTTAATCAAAAGCACTCGAAAGGGTGCTTTTTTTGATAAGGAGCAAAATGAAAAAAATAATTAAAAAAATAGTGGTTTGTTTTTGTATTGTTATATTACTTTTTACGAGTGCATTTAAACCTAAAGAAGTTAAGGCAGATGCAGGTGCAGGTTTATTGTCTGGAGGAGGGATGCTTCTTGGAACTTTAAACCCTGCAGTTTTACCTTGGGTTGTATTGGGTATAGTTGCTTGTGTAGCGGTTGGATATGCTATTGAAAATTGGGATGAGGTAACTGCAGTAGGTGGAGCCGTTGCTGACGAACTTAAAAAAATGGGGCATTCTGTAAGTGATTTTGTTTCAGGTACATCTGTTAAAGTTGATGATACATTGAAGCAAGCAATTAAGAATGTAACTGGTAGTATGGGGGAGACAATTTCAAGACCTGTAAGTGATAGAGGTATAACTTATTCTAATGGAGTTGGATTTTTGTTAGGAAGAGTGACGCCATCAGAACAATTACCTCATTTTTTAGCTAGAGAGGGGATATATTTAGGAGACTCTTCAAAAGGCTTGAAATATAAAGAGCATCAAATTCCAGGGCATAAGAATTTTATGCCTCGCTCTTATGATTTAAGTAGTGTTACTTTGGTAGTTGATATTACTCCTATTCCTTCTGATAAAGCTCCGAATATTGCTTTTGTGAGTTTATTAGATAAATCTGTTTCAGAAGTTAAAAGAGTATTTAATGATGCAGGGGATGTAATTCAATTAACTAGGACGGTTTCAAGTTCTGATAAATTACTTCCTCTTGGCGCTGCTATTTTTACTGAAAAAAAACGTACAAATGATTTTTATATAAAGGGTGTATCTATTCCAGAGTTAGGTATTTCTGTAGGTGAAACAATTAAGACAGATACTTTAAAAAGGACAGAAATACAAAAAGAGGTAGTAACGAAATATATAGATACGGCATTTCCTAAAAATAGCGAAACAGTAACTTTTAAAAGTGATGCTCAGGTAGCTTCTTTGAGTTTACCTGCTCTTCCTAGGGTATCAGATAAGACTTATTCTGATGATCAATTAAGGGAGTTAAATAAGATTAGGGCAGGTACAGGAGTTGCTACTCCAGCGGTTCCAGAGGTTGGAGCTGGTTCTCTTGGGATTGGTGAAATACCTGGTACGGGTTCATTAACTGGAGCAGGTGAATTGGCAGGAGCTGGAATCCTTGCAGGTAGTGGTGCAACTACTGCAGCAGGTACAGGCCTTGGATGGTTAGATAAGATTATAGAATGGCTTAAAAAGTTATTGAATGCAATTCTTGGCATACCTGGAGCAATTTTAAATGGATTAAAAGCTTTATGGGATTGGCTTGCTAAAATTTTACAAGCTATTTTAGCTATTCCTGGGGGCATAATAAACATTTTAAGTAAGATATGGGAATTTCTTCAAACTCTATCTAAAGTCATTTCTGACGCAATTACAGGGGCTATAACGTGGACATTTTCGATTGATGAAACATGGCTAAGAGGACGCTTGAGCAGTTTAAATGACACTTTCAGGAGAAAATTCCCTGTGATGGTTCCTTTAAGGTATGATTTTAATGATAAGGACACAATAAGTGATATGAGTGTAAATATTTTTGGTTCTAACTATGTGATATTAAACGGAGCAACAGCAACAAAATTGGCTTCGCCAATTAAGATGGTGTTTAGAGCCTTAGCTTATGTTTTGATGGCTTTATTCTTTGCTAGAAAGTTCCATAAAGTGGCGGAGGATTAAAATGGTTCAAGGGATTTTAAGTGTTTGTTTTAAAATTTTAGAGTGGTTGATAGGCTTATTTCCGTCATTTGAGTTCGTCAATAATTTTGTATCAGCGTTAAATGCGGTATCTAATATTTTATATGAGGCATCGCCATTTGTGCCTTTTAGAGATATTTTTATCTGTATAGGGTTGATATCTACTTTTTATGTTTCGCTTTTCGGTATGAAATGTATAAATTGGCTTATACATCGAATACCGTTTATTAACTAAAAAAATAAGAAAGGGTAGGCAGGATAAAACGGAAAGCCCGCAAATGCGGGCGCCCGTTTTATCTGTTTAGCATTGGTTATTGTTTATGAGAAAAAAAGGTATTCGAGGAAAGCAATTTGAGGTGCTTTCGGAAAAGCCTGCATATTTGAAGATTTTTAGCTTTATAGGCGCTTTGTCTTATGATTTGTATCATCGTATCAGGAACGGAAAAGAATTTAGAGAATATGGTCTGACCTTGTATTGTGGTCGTCAGGGTGGCGGAAAAACAATGGCTATGACTGAATATCTTGAACGCATGAGAAAGAAGTATCCTGAAGCGATTATTTGTACCAATTTCGGCTATGTTCATGAGGATGTGCCTATGAATAGCTGGCAACAGCTTTTCGAGCTGAGAAACGGCCTAAAAGGGGTTATATTTGCCATCGATGAGATACAAAATGAATATAACTCAAGCGCTTGGCAAAAATTCCCTGAAGGCTTGCTGGCAGAGATTACTCAGCAACGGAAACAGCGTATTAAAATTGTCGGCACAAGTCAGGTCTTTACACGTGTAGTGAAGCAGTTAAGAGAGCAGACATTTGAGGTTGTCGAGTGTCGAACGATTGCCGGACGGTGGACTTTTACCAGGGCTTTCGATGCGGAAGATTACAACGCAGTTTGTGAACGCCCTGAAGCAAAAATGAAGCTACGTCGATTATGGCGCAGAAGTTTCGTCCAATCGAAAGAACTTAGAGAAAAATATGACACTTATGCCAAAATTCAAAAGATGGCTGAAGCGGTAAATAAGGGCTAAAAAAAGGGGCTGAAAGCCCCTTGAGAAAGCCCCCGTAGGGGGGTTTCTTCTTATCTTGATACATATAGAAATAATGAGATTTTAAAAAAAGAGTATCAAAATAGCTCAAAACCCTTGATTTTACTGGGTTTTCAGGCACAAAAAAAGCCTTGTTTTTTGTGAAAGCTTTTGATATAATTTAGGTGTCTAATCAAAATCATAAAAAGCTAGGAAAATTGCAAGGACTTTTTTCTATATTTCTTTGTAATTACAGGTAAATTATAACATGACAGATGTCAAAAATCAAGTATTTCAGGATATATCAAAGACTGGAAAAGATAGAAAATGGCGAGAACGCAAATTAAAAAATATTGAACTGGCAGGACAGTTAGATATTTTGGGTTATCGTTCATTTGAGCGAGTATATCAATGCGCTGAAGTTCTAAAATTTGTTGAGCAGTCTGACGGAACGAAGAAACTATATCAGTCTTATTTCTGCAAAAATAAGCTGTGTGCTCTGTGCAACTGGAGAAGGTCGATGAAGTACTCATATCAAGCAAGTAAAATTGTTGAAGAAGCTATGATTAAGCAACCGAAAGGGCGCTTTCTATTCTTGACTTTGACTGTCAAAAATGTGACAGGTCAAGAACTTAATCAGTCTATGACAGATATTTTAAGAGGGTTCAATAGACTGATGAAGTATAAAAAGGTTGATAAAAATCTGATTGGTTTTTTAAGAGCGACAGAGGTTACTTATTCCAAAGAATTAGACAGTTATCATCCTCATCTGCACGTTTTACTAATGGTTAAGCCAAGCTATTTTAGGTCAAAAGCTGACTATTTAAACCAGGAGGAGTGGACAGAACTTTGGCAGAAAGCTATGAAGCTAGACTATATTCCAATGGTTGATATTAGAGCAGTAAAAGCTGATAAAGGCAAAGGGCTAAAAGGTGCGATTTTAGAGACGGCTAAATATCCGGTCAAGCCGTTTGATGTAACGGACAAGAAAACGGATTTCACGGATCAGGAGAAACTACAAATTGTAGATGATATGCTGACAGGATTGCACCGAAAAAGACAAATTGGTTTTGGTAAGCTGTTTAAGGAAATCAAAAAAGACTTGGACTTTGATGATTTAGAAGATGGTAACCTTGTTCAAACTGGAGAGGATAAGGACGGCACTTCTTCAGGTCGTGAAATTGTAGCAATATGGAACTGGGAACGTAAAAATTATTATTTAAAGTAAAACAAAACAGAATAATGTGGTATAATTGAGTTATAAAATGTAATGCAATAGCACACCAAAGCCCCAGAGGATGGCAGTCCTCTAGGGCTTTTTTTACGTTCTTTTCAGATTAACGGGTGTCTTGGGCTAGCTTCGGTCTTTGTCCTTGCTATCTAACCACTTGCAGATGTAGTGTGCAGCTACTTCTGCCATAATAGCAAGTAAGACGTCAAAAATGTAATGCAATAAGCTCACCTCCTTTCACGAACCATAGGAACGCAATCGGTAACCGAGAGCGATACTAGTATAGCAAAAAAAAGAAAAAGATGTAATAGATTGAAAAATAAAATTAGTTTATGGTTTTATGTCGCGAAAGTTCATTGGACAGTAAGCAGGGACAGATTAAACTTGAAATCGTGTTGGTGGGGCATTAGACCGACCGACAGACGATTTTAAAAGTTTAGTCCCTGGTTTCTTACTGTCAATGAAACGTGAAATAAATATATAATGGCTAAAATCAATCCAAAAAAAATTTGGATTTTTTCTTTTTTTTGAAATGTATTTACGAATATATAAGTGAACAACAAAAAAGAAAAGAGGAAAACAATGAAAAATGATGTTCTAATTTTGGGTGCTCGTCCCTATGATTTTACAGACGAGAAAACGCAACGACAGGTGTCAGGCGTTACAGTGTGGGTGCTTCCTTTAGTGAATGAAGATCCTGAAAATGTTGTAGGTTTATTGCCTGTAAAATATAGCCTTACATCAGCACAATATGCTTTGATTGCTCGTAATCCATTACCTGCAAAAGCTGAAATGTTCATGACCGTTAATATTGCGACTAAAAAAGTTGCCTTTGATCGTTTTGAAAATGTTGAAGCGGTTGATGTGGCAGCATAATGAAGCCGGAGGAGCTTTCTAAATTATCAGGTAGTCTTGAAGAATATAACAAAAGTTTACTTGATAAGTTAAATGAGCAAACAAAAGCGACTAATAAAGTCTATGACGAATTAAAGAAATTCAATGAGCGCATTGATAAAGATAAACAGGAACAAGAGCAACTTGAAAAGAAAAAGCAAGATGAAAATCAAGAGAAGAAACAAGATTCTGATGAAATTCTAGAAGAATTGAAAAATCTATCTAAGCTGACAGAAGAAAACGGAAAGAAGACTGAAACAGATGAAAAAATAGCTCAACTCGTTACCAAAATCGAGAAAGACTATGAAGTTTACCAGTTTCAATCAAAAGTGATAATTTTCTTTGGAATTATTGTAATCCCTGGTATCGCCCTATTTTTATTTGTAAACAACCTCCTCAAACAATTTATATTCTAAAAAAATTGTCCGTGGGTCATGACGTTAAACTAGACCTAAAAAAATAAAAAATGGAGGACA
>NZ_VMMQ01000009.1:0-4540 GCF_013277295.1 Streptococcus sp. 477 | reverse complement strand
CCTCTCGCATGCTAAAACTATGAAAAGCCAAGTCATCTGAGAACTAGTTACTATCCACAATTGCGATAGCGTATACTGGTGAGATGTGTTTATAACTCTGATGAGTATCACCTTCTCGTTGACGAATTTTTTCAAGATTTTGATTGACCTGACTGCACAAGTAAGCCCATAAACGATTGATGAAAAAATTCTGATGATGAACCTGAATTTCGATGATAACTTGCGTACCATTATCCAACTCCGCCAAAACATCTATACTGGTATAGAAATCTTGCGCCGAATAGGGCATGGAAGTCAAGACATGAATATTGCTTCCCTCCAAAATGGTCACATTTTTTGCTGGTAAATCCAGCATATCGCGGATAAATTGACAAGTGATTTCTGGGTTGCTAAAGATTTTCTTAGCAACCAAATCATTGGTCGGGCTAATGCCCGGATGTCTTAGAATCATATTTCCTCTCCTTTCATTATAGCACATTTTTAAATCTAGGTTTACTAGATTTACTGCTACTATCTATTTATTCGGAAAAGAAAGACAAAAGGAGCGAGAAAGTTAAAAATTATTAATCCTAATCACTTGTAAAGAGATAAATCTTGCTCATATTATTTATTAAAGACTCTATTTTACAAAAAAGATTACAAAATCAGCCGTTTTAGAGAACTCTTACCACTTCCTAGACTATTAATTCTAATGTTTTTTATACTACTCGCTTGCTCATCAATAGGTCATAAAGCAAAATCAGTTGATCCATTCCCCGTACTCGTTCACTCTATAGCCGTCTGGTGTTAGCGAATTGAAAAGTAGTTTCCCAAAAGCATCGATATAGTACCACTTTCCTTTATAATAAATCCATGTATTGGATTCCATGGAACCAGATGATCCTAAGTAGTACCACGCGCCACTTGAATCTTGGAACCAGCCTACCTCCATCATGCCATTATCCTTGAGATAATACCAATTACCGTCTGTATCCTGTATCCAACCGGTTTGCATGATTCCATTCGCATCAAAATAATACCATGCATCATTTTCTTTCATCCAGCCTGTCCGTTCTTTCCCATCGGAATTTCTAAAATACCACTGATTATTTATCTTATGCCATCCTCTTTGTTGATTATATGTAATAACAGAATGTTCAACAGTAGAAAGTGACATGTTATCCGCTTCAACGCCAAAAACAGCTGTTAACGATGACGAACCTGTCCCGTTCGTTGTGAATTGAGCAGTGGTTTCTGGGCTAGATAATCTTTCCTGTTTTGATGGAGTCTTTATTTTTCTCTCATCTCGGTGCCCTTCTACTGTCAATTTTTCTCCACCTGTAACTTTAGCCACAAAGTCTGGAACTTCCACTCTTTCAGGGACTAGTTCTTTTGAAGATACTATAGACTTCCCAAGGTCGCCTGGTATTTTTTCTCCCGATACTAAAACCTCTGATTCTGAAAATTCCTCACTAGACGCAGGCAGTTCTTCTCTGATTGGCGCATCTTTTGGAACTAGAAACTCTACTTTATCTGGAGATACCACTTCCTCTTTGAGATTACTTGAGTTTTCTTCCGTCGATGACACCACTTCCTTCACACCCTTAAGAACCACACGTTCTCTCATAGGTGTAACCTCGACTGTACGAGAATTTTCAACAATCTTTCCATCAGCTAAGACCTTATAAATCACCTTAGTAACTTCTTTACCTACATACCCCTCCGAAACAACCTCCGTTTTCCCTTTCTCTAACTCTTCAGAGTCCTCAAAACGCTCTGTAATCGGAAGTTCTTTTATGACACTGTTGGGTTTAATACCTAAAGTAATCACCTTGGATTGAGGAGCTATTTTCTTCTCAGAAACTTGAGAAGATACCGCTCCTGTATACTTATCTACTTGATAAGTAGTAGTTCGAGTAACCACCCCTCCTTTACCCTCTACAACTGAACGGAAACCAAGCTCTTTTGTTTCATCTCCTTGGTAAAGAGTATCAAAAGCAATCGATTCTTTTTCTACTTTCGGCTTAGTACCTTTATACACTACTCGGTAAATAAGTGGAACACCTTCTTTTTCACCCTTAGTATCCTCTGTACTCTCTTTTCCAACCTCAAGGGTACTATCACCTTCGTAAGTGGTAATAACCTCTGTTTTCGGCTCCTTTTGCGGTTTGAGAGGAGGTTCTACTTTATCTTTATCAGACTCTATTTTAGGTGTACTTGGTTTTTCGTCTTTTGGAGTTGAAGGAAGTTTATCCTTATCCTTCTCATCCACCAAAACTTCATCTCTTACATAGACAGGATCTTTTGGTTGACCCTCAATATAAGAACGAACCCAATCCAGCTGCTCTTTTGATAAGACTAAACCACCACTGCGGCTTCCTACAACACCATTTTGGTGAACTCCAATTAAAGCACCTTTGTCATTATAAAGACCACCACCAGACGCTCCAGGTTTTGTGCCTTCATAGCTGATACCCTCAATACCTGAACCGAAATCAGTAGTATCTACAACTTCACTATCCAAGACTGGAGATAAACGACCGTCCGGGAAACCATAAACCGAAACTTTTTCACCCTTAGCGATAGAAGTTGACTCAGAAACCATCTCTACAGGAGATACCGCTTTGAAATCTTCTTTTAGTCGAACCAAGGCTAAGTCATTTTTAAATCCAAATACGGAATCTTTTTTATTCCAATAAACAATATCATCATCTGAAAAATGCACAGACAACCCATTCGGTAAGGTTGCTTTATACACTGTATTGGTGCGACCAGATTTCGTAACGACCTCAGAACCTTTAACTGTTAAAAAATTATGAGCGACTGTTAACACCAAATTGGGTGCAATTAAAGTACCTGACCCCGACCCATCTGGCGTTTGAATGTGCGTTGTAGCATAGAAATTTTCTGAGCCATTCGGAGCTTGTAACACCTCTTTACTAGGCATAGGTAAGTTGGATTTGCCACTCAAGTCAACCTTACCAACCTCCGTTCTTGCGAAATCAGAAGACGAAGTAGATGAAGGATTTACTGAGTCAACAACAGCTTTTATAATGGTATTACCTAAAGCTAACTTACTGACATACTCATCAGACCAACTAGTATCACTTACTAGTTTGTTGACAGAAACTCCATTGTAAGATACCACTTTAGCTGTTGGGGAAGTTGCTATTAACTGTTTGAAGTCTGGATTTTGTCTTAAATGAAAATTCAAACCACTTCCAACAGGACCTTCCTGAACAACCTTATCTGAAATCAAAGGAGTTCCTTTAGTATCTTCCACTCGAAGTAGAACGCGGCCTTTTTCTTCACCTTTTACTAAAGTCGCTCGACCTTTTTCATCAAAACGATACAAAGCACCGTCAATCTCATACTCTACGTCTTTTAAGGCTCTGTGATTTTCATCATAATAGTAACGGTTTGCACCATCTATATACCAACCCTTTATACCATATTTATCAATCATAGAACGAATCCAAGCTCTGTGCTTTTCCGTAAAAATCGTACCACCCCCAATACGCTCACTCTCAGGAGCGTTTGAAGTATTTGTTCCGTGCTGGTGGATACCGACTACCTCTCCCTTATCATTAAACAAAGGAGCACCTGAAAAACCTCCTAAAGCTGAGGAATGATAAGTGACTGCACCACTCTCTTTATTGATACTGCTCACAGTTGTTGAGACTGAATAAGCCTTACCGTCTTTCAAGCGAGCTTTATTTTCTTTACTTAAATTTGGAGTAGAAAAATCATTGGGATATCCGACCATAGTGATTTTATCACCAGTAGAAACCTCTTTATGACTCAACTCTCTTGGAGAGTCCTCACCACCTGTCATAGCTTCTACAGGCTTTCTCGTAACTACTACCGCTAAGTCATTACCATATTCTTTACCAAAATTCTTCTCATCATACAAATGAATAGAACCCTTTTCAAGAGCTTCCGATACACCAGAAGTAGGTACTTTATTGTTCTTTTCTGTCTCTGAGTTCATCACAACATAACTACGAGCAGACTCCCCACCACGCAAGACCGCAGACTTATCCTCTTGGTTTTTATCATAGTAGTTATGAGCTACTGTTACCATCACATTCGGCGCTACAAAGACACCACTGCCAGACGCGGTTTGTTTTCCACTCGTACCACTATCATAAGTGGTATAAGTCATAGCAACACCCTCAGCGGACTTCTCATGAACGCTCACATCTTTTATATCATCGCCACCTTGAATGACGTCAGCATACACTGTTCTTCCTCCAACAACTGGTAAATCAGGAATCGACAATCCAATCATACTCACCAATGCCAGACATCCCACCAATCCATAAGCTTTTGACTTACGAAATTTTCCTAAACCCTTTAAATATAAAAACATCTTTTTCCTCACTTTAGTTTCTAATACTTATTTATCCAGATATAATAGCTTACAATCTTTTAAAATCTTCAAATAAGTTATGATTGTTCCATACTCTTCAAACCATGTCAGCCTTGTCGTGCCGTATGTATATGTTACTGACTTCGTCAGTTCTATCTACAACCTCAAAGCGGTGTTTTGAGCTGACTT
>NZ_VMMQ01000089.1:0-26945 GCF_013277295.1 Streptococcus sp. 477 | reverse complement strand
AGAAAACAAGCTAAACTGAGCCTGGAACAACTCGTAAACGCTCCAAGTTGGTCTACTGCCCAAGTAAAATTTATACTAAACAGAAATTAAAAAACAAATTAGAAGACTTGGATTGCACAGCTCAAAATACTGATTTTAGAAAGTGGAATACTAATTAATGGAGTTGTAACAAATAGTTGACAGTGTTTGTTGCTTTTTGACTTCAAAGGAGTATTACTGGATTTTCTCCTCAAATTAGACTTTTGCCCAGACTCTTCTCTCTTATGCTTGATAACGTTTCACACCATCTAGATAGGTTGCTACCAATTCCAAATCTTTGTCTAAAACAATAAAATCTGCATCATAACCTTCACGAATTTGTCCACAGACGTCATCGATGTGAACGGATTTAGCTGGGTTGAAGCTGGCCATCATGACTGCTTCATGCGGATTCGCAATTCCCCATTCGACTACATTCTTCACACCATCTTTGAGTTTGAGGATAGAACCTGCCAAGTTACCTGTCGATTTGAGGCGTGCAGTTCCATTTGCAACGACAACTGGGAATTCTCCCAACATATAGTCACCGTCTTCCAATCCACCAGCTGTCATACAGTCTGTAATAAGAGCAATGTTTTCTGTCCCTTTTTGTTTGATAAGAATTTCGCAGGCTTTTGGATCTACGTGATGGCCATCACAGATCAACTCTGCATAGGTATGAGGTAATTGATACATGGCTCCAACCATACCCAGTTCGCGGTGAGTCAACCCACGCATTCCATTGTAGGCGTGTACCCAAACACTCGCTCCAGCATCGACTGCTTTTTTAGCTTCATCAAAAGTCGCGTTTGAGTGCCCAAGAGCAACCGTTACACCTTCTCCGGTGATAGTCCGTACAAAGTCTTCTACACCTTCACGCTCTGGCGCAAGAGCAATTTTATTTAGCAAGCCATTTGCTGCTTTTTGCCAAGCACGAAACTCATCCATGCGAGGATCTTTCATGTAGGCAGGGTTTTGAGCCCCCTTGTATTTCTCTGTGAAATAAGGCCCTTCAAAATAAATTCCACGAATTTTCGCGCCACTTGCTTCTTGATAACGAGCACCGATATTTTCAGTTACCGCAAGCAATTGCTCATAAGTCGATGTCAAAGTTGTTGGCAAGAAGCTCGTTACCCCCATGCTGAGGAGTCCTTCACTCATAGTATGAAGCGTTCCTTCGATATTATTATCCATAACATCCACACCGCCAAATCCATGAATGTGGGTATCCACAAGTCCTGGAGCAATGCTATAACCTGTATAGTCAATCACCTCAGCTCCTTCAGGAATCTGCTCTACATGTTTTCCAAACTTGCCGTCCACAAGTTCCAAGTAACCACCTCGACGAACTCCGTGTGGGTAGAAAAACTGATCCGCTTTAATATAGTTAGGCATAATGTTAACCTCCTTAAAAAATTGATTCTACAATTTATTATGTCAATTACATTATAAACCTTTCTTTTTCATTTGTAAATGGTATAGACCTATTTTCTGAAGATATTTTAAAAGCGATATTTCACGTTCGAATCACAACACATCTAAATAAATAAGAAAGAGCAGTTGAAAAATTACTGCTTTTTTGTTACACTAGATAGAAAGACTGTAAAGGATAATTTGGCTTTTTGTCATTATTCTAGAGAAATGTTATTTCACAGACTGACTAAAAGGAGACACAATGGCAGACCGAGGCTTACTAATCGTTTTTTCTGGTCCTTCAGGGGTTGGAAAAGGAACGGTTAGAAGAGAGATTTTTGAGAGTTCTGAAAACCAATTTCAATATTCTGTATCGATGACGACACGCGCACAACGTCCTGGAGAAGTGGACGGTGGTGACTATTTCTTCCGTACTCGCGAAGAGTTTGAAGAGTTGATTCGTCAAGGACAGATGTTGGAATATGCAGAATATGTCGGCAACTACTATGGAACCCCTTTGACCTACGTCAATGAAACCTTGGACAAGGGAATTGATGTTTTCCTTGAAATTGAGGTTCAGGGCGCTCTTCAGGTCAAGAAAAAGGTTCCAGATGCTGTCTTTATCTTCCTGACACCACCGGATTTGGATGAATTGCAAGATCGTTTAGTAGGTCGTGGAACAGATAGTGCAGAAGTGATTGCCCAACGAATCGAGAAAGCCAAGGAAGAAATTGCCCTCATGCGTGAGTATGATTATGCGATTGTCAACGATCAGGTGCCCCTAGCTGCTGAGCGTGTCAAACGTGTGATCGAAGCAGAGCACTTCCGTGTGGACCGTGTCATTGGTCACTATCAGGAGATGTTACCAAAGTCTCCAACTACCCGATAAAATTTAGAAAATAGGTACAAGCAAATGATGTTAAAACCCTCTATTGATACCTTGCTCGACAAGGTTCCTTCAAAATATTCACTCGTAATCTTGGAAGCAAAACGTGCCCACGAATTGGAAGCAGGTGCACCAGCAACTCAAGGTTTCAAGTCTGAAAAATCAACTCTTCGCGCTCTAGAAGAAATCGAATCAGGAAACGTAACCATTCACCCAGACCCAGAAGGGAAACGTGAAGCAGTGCGTCGCCGTATCGAAGAAGAAAAACGCCGCAAAGAAGAAGAAGAAAAGAAAATTAAAGAGCAAATCGCTAAAGAAAAAGAAGATGGTGAAAAAATTTAAGGTTGGGGGGACTCAATCTTATTTTTTCTCTTGTAAGAATGTACTGACAAGGAGGAGGTGAGAAGATGTCCATAGCCAAGATTATTGTAGATGTGCCCTTGATGCAGACGGACCAGCCCTATAGTTACAAGATTCCTAAGGAATTTGAGGGAATGCTAGAAGTTGGGATGCGGGTTCATGTGCCTTTTGGTAAGGGCAATCGCCTGATTCAAGGGATTGTTCTTGGTTTGGAGTCCCAAGTGGATGAAGAAGGGGTAAGTCAAGATTTAAAAGATATTGCCGAGGTACTGGATTTTTCTCCTGTTCTCACGCAAGAACAACTCTGGCTGGCTGAGGAGCTCCGCAAATCTGTATTTTCTTACAAAATCTCTATTCTCAAGGCTATGCTACCGAGATTTCTAAATTCTAGCTATGACAAGATTCTCTATCCTCTGGAAGGTCTGAGTCAGGAAGACCGAGAGCGCTTGTTTGGTTCTGAAGATTCACTAGCCTTTTCTTCTCTGGATTTAGGTAAGCAAGCTGAAATGATGCGTTTGACTAGAAAAGGCCTACTTGGTCTGGAATATCAGGCAGTCGATCAAAAGAAGGTCAAGACCCAGTCTTGGTATGAGGTGAATCTAGCTCAATTAGAAGGTGTTGAAATATCTGCGCGTGCCAAGAAAAAGTTGGAATTGAGAGATTACTTGCTGTCTCATCCTGAGAGTGCTTCCTTGGCTAGTTTGTTAGAGTCCTACTCACGGGAGCAGGTCAACTTTTTTGTGGAACAAGGTGCTGTGTCCATAGTCCAAAAGGAAGTGCAACGCTCGGCTGCTTATTTTGAAGGGATTGAAGCAAGTCAGCCTTTGGAGTTGAATCCAGAGCAAAGACAGGCGCGTGATGCGGTTGTGAGTGCTATTGGTAGTCATCAGCCTCCCTTCCTCCTTCAAGGGATCACAGGAAGTGGGAAGACCGAGGTTTACTTACAAATAATCCAAGGAGCTTTGGATAAGGGGAAAACAGCCATCTTGTTAGTGCCTGAGATTTCCTTGACTCCTCAGATGACCGAGCGTTTTATAGCACGTTTTGGGGACAAGGTAGCCATTCTTCACTCAGGATTATCCAATGGCGAAAAGTATGATGAATGGCGCAAGGTGGAGCGTGGCGATGCCCAAGTTGTTGTTGGTGCCAGATCTGCTATCTTTGCTCCTCTGAAAAATCTGGGTGTCATGATTATTGATGAAGAGCATGAAGCGGCTTATAAGCAGGACAGCAATCCCCGTTACCATGCCAGAGAGGTAGCTATTTTACGGGCTCAGTATAATCAAGCAACTCTGGTACTTGGATCTGCAACGCCGAGCTTAGAGAGCCGGGCACGTGCTGGCAAAGGCGTCTATCAACACTTACGTCTAACCCAACGTGCCAATCCTTTGGCTACAATCCCTGAGGTTCAAGTGATTGACTTTCGAGACTATATCGGACAGAATGAGACGTCAAACTTTACGCCTCCTTTGCTAGAGGCTATCCAAGACCGTCTGGTTAAAAAAGAGCAGGTGGTTCTCATGCTCAATCGCCGTGGTTATTCTAGCTTTGTCATGTGTCGGGAGTGTGGGACCGTGGATACTTGTCCCAACTGTGATATTTCTCTGACTCTCCATATGGATACCAAGACCATGAACTGCCATTATTGTGGCTTTTCGAAGGACATTCCTCAGATCTGTCCTAACTGTAAGAGTCGAAGTATTCGTTACTATGGGACAGGAACTCAGAAGGCTTCTGACGAGCTGGCAGAACTCTTTCCGCAGGCCCGCATTTTGCGGATGGATGTGGACACGACTCGTAAGAAAGGTAGTCACCAAGCTCTTCTTGACCAGTTTGGAAGAGGAGAAGCAGATATTTTGCTAGGTACTCAGATGATTGCAAAGGGCTTGGATTTTCCGAATGTAACCCTAGTCGGAGTGCTCAATGCGGATACGGCCTTAAATCTGCCTGATTTCCGTTCTTCTGAAAGAACCTTTCAACTCTTGACCCAGGTTGCAGGCCGGGCAGGTCGTGCCGAAAAAGCTGGGCAGGTCTTGATACAGTCCTACAATCCTCAGCACTATGCTATTCGATTTGCTAAGGATCAGGACTACGAAGGCTTCTACGCTTATGAAATGGGAATCAGACGACAACTTGGCTATCCGCCTTACTATTTCACCATTGGCATTACCCTTTCTCATAAGAAGGAAGAAGAGGTTGTCAAACGTGCCTATGAAGTCATGAATATTTTGCGGTCAGGTTTATCAGAGACCAGTAAGATTCTCGGGCCAACACCCAAACCCATCTCCCGCACCCACAACCTCTATCATTACCAGATTTTGATTAAATATCGTTTAGAAGATGAGCTGGAGCCGACTCTAAATCAGGTTCTGGCCTTGACTCAAGAACGGGAAAATAGTGAGCTCCGTCTCAGCATTGACCATGAGCCACAGCAATTTTTATAAGAAGGAGAAGATATGACAAAACTAATCTTTATGGGGACACCCGACTTTTCAGCAACAGTCTTAAAAGGACTTTTGACAGATGACCGTTACGAAATTCTAGCCGTTGTGACCCAGCCAGACCGTGCTGTTGGTCGTAAAAAAGTGATTCAGGAAACCCCAGTTAAACAAGCTGCCAAAGAGGCAGGACTTCCTATCTACCAACCTGAAAAATTATCTGGAAGTCCAGAGATGGAAGCTATTATGAAGCTAGGAGCGGATGGAATTGTGACCGCTGCTTTTGGGCAGTTTCTCCCAAGTAAACTCCTTGATAGCATGGACTTTGCGGTCAATGTTCACGCCTCCCTTCTTCCTAAACACCGTGGTGGTGCGCCTATCCATTATGCCTTGATTCAAGGGGATGAGGAAGCTGGTGTGACCATTATGGAAATGGTTAAGGAAATGGATGCAGGAGATATGATTTCTCGTCGCAGTATTCCTATCACAGACGAGGACAATGTAGGGACTTTGTTTGAGAAATTAGCGCTTGTTGGTCGTGACTTGCTTTTGGACACTTTGCCTGCCTACATTGCTGGTGACATCAAACCGGAACCGCAGGATCCAAGTCAGGTTAGCTTCTCGCCAAATATCAAGCCAGAGGAAGAAAAACTGGACTGGAGCAAAACCAATCGTCAACTTTTTAACCAAATCCGAGGCATGAACCCCTGGCCTGTTGCCCATACTTTCCTTAAGGGCGACCGCTTTAAGATTTATGAAGCTCTAGCTGTAGAAGGTCAGGGAAATCCAGGAGAGATTCTCTCTATCGGCAAGAAAGAATTGATTGTCGCAACGGCAGAAGGAGCTTTGTCTCTTAAGCAAGTGCAGCCAGCTGGTAAGCCTAAGATGGACATCGCTTCCTTCCTCAACGGAGTTGGACGTACATTGACTGTAGGAGAACGATTTGGTGACTAAAGTAGAAACGGCTAGAAGTTTAGCCCTGGCAGTATTAGAGGATGTTTTTATCAATCAAGCATACTCAAATATCGCCTTAAATAAGCATCTCAAGGGAAGTCAACTTTCGGCAGCAGACAAGGGCTTAGTGACCGAGCTAGTCTATGGAACGGTAGCCCGTAAACTGACTCTGGAATGGTACCTATCCCATTTTATCGAAGACAGAGATAAGTTAGATAACTGGCTCTATGTCCTTCTTCTCATGAGTGCCTACCAGCTCCGCTATTTGAACAAGATTCCAGATTATGCTGTGGTCAATGAAGCAGTGGAATTGGCCAAAGTCCGTAAAAAAGGCAGTGAAAAATTGGTCAACGCCGTCCTTCGCCGTATCTTGCGTGAAGGCTGGCCAGATATTGCTAGCATCAAACGAAAAAACAAGCGTGACTCCATCGCTTATTCCCTTCCGGTTTGGCTAGTTGCAAAGCTCAAGGAAGAATACGGAGAGGAGCGAGCGCAAGCTATTTTTGAAAGTCTCTTAGTGCGCAACAAGGCCAGTATTCGTGTAACAGACCTAAGTCGAAAAGAGGAAATCCAAGCCTTATTGGAGGCGAATAATTCCCTTTTAGCAACCACTGGTCTGGTTAAGGAGCAAGGGCATTTTGCAGGCCATGATTTGTTTGCAGAAGGGACTATAACCATCCAAGACGAGTCTAGTCAGCTGGTTGCGCCAACTTTGAATTTGCAGGGAGATGAGCGAGTGCTTGATGCCTGTGCGGCTCCGGGTGGGAAAACAGCCCATATAGCCTCTTATCTCACGACAGGTCAGGTTACTGCTCTGGACTTGTACGATCACAAGTTGGACTTAATCCAAGAAAATGCTCAACGTCTGGGAGTTGCAGATCGGGTTCAAAGGCAAAAATTGGATGCCAGAAAGGTGCATGAGTTTTTTGGGCAGAATTCATTTGATAAGATTTTGGTGGATGCTCCCTGTTCAGGAATCGGTCTTTTGCGCCGAAAACCAGATATCAAATACAATAAAGAAACGGCAGATTTCGCGTCCTTACAGGAAATTCAGCTAGAAATATTAGGTAGTGTTTGTCAAACACTAGGCAAAGGTGGTATAATAACTTATAGCACCTGTACTATTGTCTCAGAGGAGAATTTTCAAGTTGTTGAGGCCTTTTTAGAAAGTCATCCCGAGTTCGAGCAGGTAAAACTAGAACATGAATGTAAGGATATCATGAAAGACGGCTGTATCCTCATTACACCTGAATTGTATGGAAGTGATGGATTCTTCATCAGTCAATTTCGCAAGATATCGGATTAGGAAGGAACTGACACATGGAAATTTCATTATTAACAGATGTTGGTCAGAAACGAACAAATAACCAAGACTATGTCAACCACTATGTCAATAGAGCTGGACGTACCATGATTATTTTAGCTGATGGGATGGGAGGTCATCGCGCAGGGAATATCGCTAGTGAAATGGCGGTAACAGACCTAGGTATAGCTTGGGTTGATACCCAAATCGATACAGTCAATGAAGTGCGTGAATGGTTCGCCCATTACCTAGAAATTGAAAATCAAAAGATTCACCAGCTTGGTCAGGATGAAGCTTACAGAGGCATGGGAACTACTTTGGAAGTCCTTGCTATTATCGATAATCAGGCTATCTATGCTCATATTGGTGATTCGCGTATCGGCTTGATTCGTGGAGAAGAATACCATCAGTTGACGAGCGACCATTCTTTGGTCAATGAATTACTCAAGGCTGGTCAATTGACACCAGAAGAGGCAGAAGCTCATCCGCAAAAAAATATTATCACCCAGTCTATTGGGCAAAAAGATGAAATTCAGCCTGATTTTGGGACAGTGATCCTTGAGTCAGGTGACTATCTCTTGCTCAATAGTGACGGCTTGACCAACATGATTTCAGGCAGTGAGATTCGTGATATTGTAACCAGTGATATTCCTTTAGCAGATAAAACGGAGACACTTGTTCGTTTTGCTAACAATGCAGGAGGTTTAGACAACATTACGGTTGCCCTTGTTTCTATGAACGAGGAGGATGCAGAATGATCCAAATCGGCAAGATTTTTGCCGGACGCTATCGGATTGTCAAACAGATTGGTCGAGGAGGCATGGCAGATGTTTACTTAGCCAAAGATTTGATTCTAGACGGGGAAGAAGTGGCAGTGAAGGTTCTGAGGACTAACTACCAGACGGACCCGATAGCTGTAGCTCGTTTTCAGCGTGAAGCGAGAGCTATGGCAGATTTAGACCATCCTCATATCGTTCGGATAACAGATATTGGTGAGGAAGACGGTCAACAGTACCTCGCTATGGAGTATGTGGCTGGACTTGACCTTAAACGCTATATCAAGGAACACTATCCTCTTTCTAATGAAGAAGCCGTCCGTATCATGGGACAAATTCTTCTCGCCATGCGTTTGGCTCATACCAGAGGGATTGTTCACAGGGACTTGAAACCTCAAAACATCCTCTTGACACCAGATGGGACTGTCAAGGTTACAGACTTTGGGATTGCAGTAGCCTTTGCTGAGACGAGTCTGACTCAGACTAACTCGATGCTGGGCTCCGTTCATTACTTGTCACCAGAGCAGGCGCGTGGTTCTAAGGCGACTGTACAAAGTGATATCTATGCCATGGGGATCATTTTCTATGAGATGCTGACAGGCCATATCCCTTATGATGGGGATAGCGCTGTGACCATCGCCCTCCAGCATTTCCAAAAACCACTGCCGTCCGTTATTGCTGAGAATCCATCTGTGCCCCAGGCTTTGGAGAATGTTGTTATCAAGGCAACTGCTAAGAAATTGACAGATCGCTATAAATCAGTTGCTGAAATGTATGTGGATTTGTCTAGTAGTTTGTCTTATAATCGTCGTAATGAACCAAAGCTGATCTTTGACGATGCGACTAAGGCAGATACCAAGACCTTACCGAAGGTTTCCCAGAGTACCTTGACATCTATTCCTAAGGTTCAAGCGCAGACAGAACACAAACCAATCAAAAAAACAAGCCAGGCTGTGACAGAGGAAACTTACCAACCACAAGCACCGAAAAAACGTAGATTTAAGATGCGTTACCTGATTTTTTTGGCCAGCCTTGTATTGGTGGCAGCCTCTCTTATTTGGATACTATCCAGAACTCCTGCAACCATTGCCATTCCAGATGTGGCAGGTCAGACAGTTGCGGAAGCCAAGGAAACCCTCAAGAAAGCCAATTTTGAGATTGGCGAGGAGAAGTCAGAGGCTAGTGAAAAGGTGGAGGAAGGGCGGATTATCCGTACAGATCCTGGCGCTGGAACTGGTCGAAAAGAAGGAACGAAAATCAATTTGGTTGTCTCATCAGGCAAGCAATCTTTCCAAATTAGTAATTATGTCGGTCGGAAATCATCTGATGTCATTGCGGAATTAAAAGAGAAAAAAGTTCCAGATAATTTGATTAAAATTGAGGAAGAAGAGTCCAAGGAGAGTGAGGCTGGAACGGTCATGAAGCAAAGTCTACCAGAAGGTACGACCTATGACTTGAGCAAGGCAACTCAAATTGTCTTGACAGTGGCTAAAAAAGCTACGACGATTCAATTAGGGAACTATATTGGACGGAACTCTACAGAAGTCATCTCAGAACTCAAGCAGAAGAAGGTTCCTGAGAATTTGATTAAGATAGAGGAAGAAGAGTCCAGCGAAAGCGAACCAGGAACGATTATGAAACAAAGTCCAGGTGCAGGTATCCCTTATGATTTGAGTAAACCTACTCAAATCGTCTTGACAGTAGCTAAAAAAGTTACAAGTGTTGCCATGCCGAGCTACATTGGTTCCAGCTTGGAGTTTACTAAGAACAATTTGATTCAAATTGTTGGGATTAAGGAAGCCAATATAGAAGTTGTAGAAGTGACGAAAGCGCCTGCAGGTAGTGCAGAAGGCATGGTTGTTGAACAAAGTCCTAGAGCAGGTGAAAAGGTAGACCTCAATAAGACAAGGGTCAAGATTTCAATCTACAAACCTAAAACAAGTTCAGCTACTCCTTAAAATCAGATGGATAATCAAGATAAGTAATCAATCTTTGTCATGATTTCATGGCAAAGATTTTTTTTGAGTCCGGATTTGTGATAGAATAGAAGGAGTTGATAAAAGGAGGAACGCATGGAAGAATCAAGAGAATTAAATGCCGTCATCGATGTGATTATGCTAGCGGGGACTATTCTCCTTAAAAGTGGTTCAGAGATTCATCGCGTAGAAGATACCATGATTCGGATTGCGCATTCGCAGGGGATTGTGGATTGCAATGTCCTTGCCATGCCTGCCGCTATCTTTTTCTCTATTGAAAATACCAATATTTCGCGCATGAAGCGGGTGACCT
Organism: Streptococcus sp. 477; assembly: GCF_013277295.1. Taxonomy (NCBI): domain Bacteria; kingdom Bacillati; phylum Bacillota; class Bacilli; order Lactobacillales; family Streptococcaceae; genus Streptococcus; species Streptococcus sp. 477. The sequence continues at coordinate 16,508 of NZ_VMMQ01000089.1, read as the reverse complement.
CCTCTTCTTATAACATCGAAAAAGTCTGCGATGTGAACCAGATTTCTCGTCAGCTGGTTGGGGGGCAGATTGATTTAGAAACAGCCTTTAAGCAATTGACGGCCTTGCAGGCCCAACCCCTTCCCTATACTAAGTTGCAGGTAACTCTGGCTGCGACCTTAAGTGCTCCTTTCTTTTCGGTTATGTTTAGTGGAAATATCTACGACGCACTTGGGGCAGGAGTGGCGACCTTATTTGGTTTTGCCTTTTCCCTCTATGTGGAGAAGTTTATCCGAATTCCCTTTGTGACAGCCTTTGCTGGGGCCTTCGTCTTTGGAATGATTGCCCAGTTTTGGGCTCGCTACACAGGCTTTCCTTCAACGGCAGACTTGATTATAGCTGGTGCGGTCATGCCGTTTGTTCCAGGAATTGCCTTGACCAATGCGGTTCGTGATATTATGACCAACCACATAAACTCTGGTATGAGCAAGATGTTTGAATCCCTGCTCATTACCCTTGCTTTAGGGGCAGGAACTTCTGTCGCCTTGGTATTGATGAACTAATATGACACTAATAACCTTTTTATTACAAGCAGTAGCAAGTCTTCTTGCTATTATTACCTTTCTAATCGTACTCAATGTTCAGCGGTCCATGCTCTTACCAGGAGGAATTTTGGGCATGGCTGTCTGGCTAGTCTATCTCTTGCTCAAGGAACCGACCAATGTTATTGTGGCTACTTTTATTGCAGCCATTATAGGTTCTTGTGTCAGCCAGATTTTAAGTATTCTTTATAAGACTCCTGCTGTGGTCTTTATCTTAGCAATCTTGGCACCCTTGGTTCCGGGTTATCTCTCCTATCGGACAACTGCCTTTTTTGTGACAGGGGACTATAATAAAGCGCTGGCAAGTGCAACATTAGTTGTTATGCTGGCTCTGGTCATTTCCATTGGAATGGCTAGCGGAACAGTGATTCTCAGACTGTATCATTATATAAAAACACATCGAGTATCGTAGACTTTACAGAAATAAAAGAATTTTCTGAAAAATGAGATAAATATAGTGACAAGGCTTTCTATGTATGCTATTCTCTCTATATAAAGGAGGAAAAATCATGAAAAAATCACTATTTTCCTTATTGTCTGTAAGTCTACTGACTTTGTTGCTTATCCCAGTCATGGTTTCTAGTTTGGGTTCAGAGTTTCAAAGTGGATTACAAGAGCATCAGTTGATTGCCGAAAAGGTTAGTAAAACACTTGACAAGACATTTGATAAGGATGTCAGAGAAATTCCGACCAGTCAGTTTTATCAAGAATTTGTAGATGAGATGGGAAGGACTTACTCAGGAAATTTAATCCTCCAGGAACTGATAACTGAGAATGGGGCTTATAAAGCTACTTATATCGGTGAACTCTCTAGCAACTAATCATTCTTTGAAATTATGACCAATAAGAGGCTTGATTTGGTGAATCAAGTCTTTTTTATCTCTTTTACTGCCATTTGTGATAAAATAGTACCGAACGATTTTTTACATGAATGATAAAACAGAGGTAAATATGACAATCGGTATTGATAAGATTGGTTTTGCGACCAGTCAATATGTCTTGAAGTTACAAGACTTAGCAGAAGCGAGGGGAATTGACCCTGAAAAATTAAGCAAAGGACTCTTACTCGAGGAATTGAGTATTGCGCCCTTAACTGAGGACATCGTGACCTTGGCGGCCAGTGCTAGTGACTTTATTTTAACTGAGCAAGAAAGAGCAGAAATTGACATGGTCATTGTGGCGACCGAGTCAGGAATTGACCAGAGTAAGGCTGCAGCCGTCTTTGTGCATGGCTTGCTGGGTATTCAGCCCTTTGCGCGTAGTTTCGAGATTAAAGAAGCCTGCTATGGAGCGACAGCTGCCCTTCATTATGCCAAATTGCATGTGGAAAATTCTCCAGAGTCCAAGGTCTTGGTCATTGCCAGTGATATTGCCAAGTACGGTATTGAAACTCCAGGAGAACCAACTCAAGGTGCTGGAAGTGTGGCCATGTTGATTACACAAAATCCACGCATGATGGCCTTTAATAATGACAATGTTGCTCAAACCCGTGACATCATGGATTTTTGGCGTCCAAATTACTCGACAACTCCTTATGTAAATGGTGTCTATTCTACCCAACAATATTTGGATAGTTTGAAAACGACTTGGCTTGAATATCAAAAACGCTACCAGCTTACTTTGGATGATTTTGCGGCTGTTTGTTTCCATTTGCCTTATCCTAAATTAGCCTTAAAAGGTTTGAAAAAAATCATGGATAAGAGCCTGCCTCAAGAGAAAAAAGACCTCTTGCAAAAGCATTTTGACCAGTCTATTCTTTACAGTCAAAAGGTGGGGAATATCTACACAGGTTCACTTTTCCTTGGGCTTCTGTCTCTCTTGGAAAATACAGATAGCTTGAAGGCTGGGGATAAAATCGCCCTTTATAGTTACGGAAGTGGTGCTGTAGCTGAGTTCTTCAGCGGTGAATTGGTTGAAGGTTATGAAGCTTATCTGGATAAAGACCGCTTGAACAAGCTCAACCAACGAACTGCCTTATCTGTTGCAGACTATGAAAAAGTCTTCTTTGAAGAAGTAGACTTAGATGAAACAAATTCTGCTCAGTTTGCTGGCTATGAAAATCAAGATTTTGCCTTGGTTGAAATTGTTGATCACCAACGCCGTTATAGCAAGGTTGAAAAATAATGAAGATAAGTTGGAATGGATTTTCTAAAAAATCATACCAAGAGCGCCTCGAGCTGTTAAAAGCTCAGGCGTTCCTTAGTCCTGAGAGGCAAGAGAGTTTAGAGCAGGATGAACAGATGAGTGTAACTGTGGCAGATCAGCTGAGTGAGAATGTGGTGGGAACTTTTTCTCTGCCTTATTCGCTGGTCCCAGAGGTTCTCGTTAACGGTCAGGAATACACAGTTCCCTATGTGACAGAAGAACCGTCCGTGGTTGCTGCGGCCAGCTATGCTAGTAAAATCATCAAGCGAGCAGGTGGCTTTACTGCTCAGGTTCATGAGCGCCAGATGATTGGACAGGTAGCCCTTTATCAAGTTGCTGACCCTGAACAAGCGCAAGAGAAGATTGCCAGCAAGAAAGCAGAGCTCCTAGAACTTGCCAATCAAGCCTATCCTTCTATCGTTAAACGTGGAGGTGGGGCGCGTGATCTGCATGTCGAGCAGATAAAAGGCGAACCAGACTTTCTCGTTGTTTATATTCATGTCGATACCCAGGAAGCCATGGGTGCCAATATGCTCAACACCATGCTGGAAGCCTTGAAACCAGTCTTAGAAGAACTCAGTCAGGGACAGAGTCTCATGGGAATCCTGTCCAACTACGCAACTGATTCTCTGGTGACTGCAAGCTGTCGCATCGCCTTTCGCTACTTGATCCGCCAAAAGGAGCAAGGACGAGAAATTGCAGAGAAGATAGCCTTGGCTAGTCAGTTTGCGCAAGCTGATCCTTATCGAGCGGCTACCCACAATAAAGGGATTTTTAACGGTATTGATGCCATTTTGATTGCCACTGGTAATGACTGGCGTGCCATTGAGGCGGGGGCTCATGCCTTTACTAGTCGAGACGGGCGCTATCAAGGTCTCAGTCGCTGGACGCTGGATCTTGAAAGAGAAGAATTGGTCGGTGAGATGACCTTACCCATGCCTGTAGCGACCAAGGGTGGCTCTGTTGGTCTCAACCCTCGTGTAGCTCTCAGTCATGAATTATTGGGAAATCCTTCTGCCAAAGAATTAGCCCAGATTATCGTGTCTATCGGGCTTGCCCAAAATTTTGCGGCCCTCAAAGCCTTGGTGAGTACAGGGATTCAGCAAGGCCACATGAAATTGCAGGCTAAATCTTTGGCACTTCTCGCAGGTGCTAGTGAATCCGAAGTTGCTCCCCTAGTCGAGCGCCTCATCGCAGATAAAACCTTTAACCTAGAGACAGCCCAGCGCTACCTAGAAAATTTAAGATCATAAAAACTCAGACGAATTCGGTCTGAGTTTTCTTGTATTTAAATACTTTTTCCTGGTAAAAGAGTAACTGGTAAAAAGTAACCAGTTGTCGCGACCTCCTTGCCTTCGATCTTTTGCAAGAGGAGGTCAACAGTGAGGCAGGCAATCTCTTCCAAGGGTTGCTTGATAGTAGCCAGTTGAGGGTAGTAATTTTCGATAAAGTAGGTCCCATCATAGCCGATGACCTTGAGCTCTTCTGGTACAGAAATTCCCAGTTCCTGAGCAATTTTAATGACTAGAATAGCGGTCAAATCATCCGAAGCAAAGATGGCATCTGGTTTTTGACGGGTCAAGATATTCTTGATTTCCATTTCTTTTCTGACGGGAGAAAAGTCACTGGAAACATTGATAATAGGTGCTTTGGGGAGAACAGATGCAAAGCCAGCGTGGCGTAGTCCAGTTGGCGAATTGGAATTGTCATTCCCTGTAATCATGATGATAGACTGGGCACCTGTCTTAACCAAGGTCTGGGCAGCAAGAACCCCACCAGCATAGTTGTCAGAGGAGACGACAGGGATGTCTGGCGATAGGTTTCGGTCGAAGGAAATAATCGGCGCGGTCACACGATTGTAGTCTTCGATTCCCAAGTTGTGACTACCCGAAATGATGCCGTCCACCTGATTGGCTTCCAACATTTCGATGTATTCACGTTCCTTCTCAGAATCGTGCTCACTGTTGCAGATGATGGTCTTGTAACCATTTTTGAAGAGTTGGTGTTCCAATTTATCAATCAATTCTGCATAGAAAACATTGGAAATATTTGGGAAAATCAAGCCGATTAACTTAGCTGATTTTCCTTGTAGACTGCGAGCTAGGTTGTTGGGTTTATAGCCCAATTCTCGCATGGCTTCATTGACTTTTTGAATGGTTTTCTCAGAGAGATACCCTTTTTTATTGATAACCCGAGAAACGGTAGTAGGACTGACGCCTGCAAGTTTGGCGACATCAGTTAATTTTGCGACCATAATCTAATTCATAGTAAGTTCCAGTTGGGTTTCCAGATTTGATGAGGATACCATTTTGGTCCGCATGTGGGAAGACACGACCAGAAAATACTTTTTCTCCTTTATTGATGAAAATTTCAAAGACAGAGTTATCGATGAAGATTGTAGCAGTAGTAGCTTGATTGTCGATAGGGCAAGAACGTGTAGTTCCAAATTCTTGGGCATACTGTTCTCCAGCCTGGCTACGATCTACTGTCACTTGACCATTTACAAGGTCAAAGTTGATGGAAAGTCCCTTGCCTTCTTGATCAGCTAGTAAGACAATCTCGCTCTGGCTATTAGCTTCCAAGCTGAGTTCAAGTTCGTAAGTGTTCTTGGTTTGGGCACGATTTGAGAAGGCTTCTTCAGAGGCACGAAGGTCCTTGATAGCTGTGACTGGGTATTGGTAGAGTTTACCGTCTTTGATAGTGAGTTCCTTGACCAAAGAGAAGGTTCCTTGGTGGTCAAAACGGTCAGATGGATATGAAACATCAGGCAAGCCAAGCCAGCTAACAGCTAGAGCGCGTCCGTCAGGAGCGTTGAAGGCTTGAGTTGCATAGGCTTCGAAACCATAGTCCATGTTTTGAAGTTGAGACACATCTACCATTTTGGCATTTTCAGGGTCAAAGGAAGCCCCAATCTTATACATATTTGGATAGATATTGTCGTAGTCTAGAACATCTTTATCCAATCCTTGTGGGCAGTAGAGAAGGACAGGTTGTTCCCCTACAAAAACCAGATTTGGACATTCCATCATGTAGGCAGTACGGTCGTTAGCAAAGTCAAGGTTGCCAACGACTTGCCAGTTTGTATAGTCGTTGTCTACAGCCTTGTAGAGACGGACGAAGCCTTTTTTCTCCAAGTCCTGTCCACCGACGATAGCATAGTATTGTCCCTTAAAGTTAAAAATTTGCGGGTCGCGGAAGTGGTCAGTAGAGTCTGCTGGTTGGTCAATCAAAATCTTGTCAATCTTTGTAATCTTGCCATCCTTGTCCATCAAAGCCCCAATCTGGTATGGATGACGAATCCAGTTTTTATCACGAACATTTCCTGTATAAAATAGGAACAAGTTATCGCCAAATTGCATGGCAGAACCAGAGTAGGCACCGTGGCTATCTAATGGAGTATCAGGTAAAACTTTGACACCAGTTTCTGTGAAGTGAACCAAGTCCTCACTTTCCAATTGCACCCAAGATTTTAAACCATGGGCTGCACCAAACGGAAAGTTTTGATAAAAAACAATCCACTTCCCATCAAAGTAAGAAAAGCCATTTGGGTCGTTGAGAAGTCCTGTTTTTGGCTCAACATGGTAATGAGTATGCCATGGAGATTGTGCCATATTTGCCTTAATATTTTGAATTTCTTCTTGCGTCCAATCTTGATAAAGTCTGTAACGACGCTCAGTAGTCCATTCCATTCTTTCATTCCTCCAAAAATCTTATCACTTTTAATAGTAACCGTTTTCGTAAAAAAAAGCAAGACTTTTATGTTAAAAAAGAGAAAAAACTGTCAAACGTTTGTCACAAAATAAATGCGGGAAAGCAATCAAATTTTCACGAAAATATGAAAGATAATGAAACAAAACCCTTTTAAGCAAGATTTTAAACTTATTTTTTTAAGGAACACCTGATAAAACAGTCAAAAACAATCAATCTTACTAAGTGGATAGAATATTTTTCTGCAAAACGCTTGACATATTTCTAAAACATGATAAAATAATAGTCGTAGGGCGAATAAAATCGCTTTCAAACAAGAACAAAATTTTATATAAGGAGATTTTTGCAAATGAACAATCAGGAAATTGCAAAAAAAGTCATCGATGCCTTGGGTGGACGTGAAAATGTCAACAGTGTAGCTCACTGTGCGACTCGTCTTCGTGTCATGGTCAAAGATGAAGGAAAAATCAATAAAGAAGTGATTGAGAACTTGGAAAAAGTTCAAGGTGCTTTCTTTAACTCAGGTCAATACCAAATCATCTTTGGTACTGGTACAGTAAACAAAATGTACGATGAAGTTGTTGCACTTGGTTTACCAACATCATCTAAAGATGACATGAAAGCAGAAGCTGCTAAACAAGGGAACTGGTTCCAACGTGCTATCCGTACTTTCGGTGACGTTTTCGTTCCAATCATCCCAGTTATCGTAGCGACAGGTCTCTTCATGGGTGTGCGTGGTCTTTTCAATGCTCTTAAAATGCCACTTCCAGGAGACTTTGCAACTTACACACAAATCTTGACAGATACAGCCTTCATCATCTTGCCAGGTTTGGTTGTGTGGTCAACCTTCCGTGTATTCGGTGGAAATCCTGCCGTTGGTATCGTTCTTGGTATGATGCTTGTTTCTGGCTCACTTCCAAACGCTTGGGTAGTCGCTTCAGGTGGTGAAGTAACGGCTATGAACTTCTTTGGTTTCATCCCTGTTGTTGGTTTGCAAGGTTCCGTTCTTCCAGCCTTCATCATCGGGGTTGTCGGAGCAAAATTTGAAAAAGCTGTCCGCAAGGTCGTTCCAGATGTCATTGACCTCTTGGTAACACCATTTGTGACACTTTTGGTCATGTCTATCCTTGGACTCTTTGTCATCGGACCAGTCTTCCACATTGTTGAAAACTATATCCTTATTGGTACAAAAGCAATTCTTGGCTTGCCACTTGGTCTTGGTGGTTTCTTGATTGGTGGGGTTCACCAATTGATCGTCGTGTCAGGTGTGCACCACATCTTCAACTTGCTTGAAGTGCAATTGCTTGCTGCTGACCATGCTAACCCATTCAACGCTATCATCACTGCGGCTATGACAGCTCAAGGTGCTGCGACTGTTGCGGTTGGTGTTAAAACTAAAAATCCAAAACTGAAAACACTTGCTTTCCCAGCTGCTCTTTCTGCCTTCCTCGGTATTACAGAGCCTGCTATCTTCGGGGTGAACTTGCGCTTCCGTAAACCATTCTTCCTCTCATTGATTGCTGGTGCAATCGGTGGTGGATTGGCTTCTATCCTTGGACTTGCTGGTAATGGTAGTGGCATCACCATCATCCCTGGTACAATGCTTTATGTTGGTAACGGACAACTTGCCCAATACCTTCTTATGGTAGCCGTATCATTTGCACTTGGTTTTGCTCTTACTTACATGTTTGGTTATGAGGATGAAAAAGAAGTTGCTACTGAAGTAGCGACAGAACGTTTGGTCCAAGAAGAAACAACTGGTAACATTCCAGCAGCTCTTCAAAATGAAACACTTGTAACTCCTATCGTTGGTGACGTTGTAGCTCTTGCTGATGTCAATGACCCAGTCTTCTCAAGTGGAGCTATGGGACAAGGTATCGCTGTGAAACCTAGCCAAGGTGTGGTCTATGCACCAGCTGATGCTGAAGTTTCAATCGCCTTTGCAACAGGACACGCCTTTGGTTTGAAAACAACTAATGGTGCTGAAGTCTTGATCCACGTTGGTATTGACACTGTATCTATGAATGGTGACGGTTTTGAAGCAAAAGTTGCCCAAGGTGACAAGGTGAAAGCAGGCGATGTTCTTGGAACATTTGACTCAAACAAAATCGCTGCAGCTGGTCTTGATGATACAACAATGGTTATCGTTACAAACACAGCTGACTTCTCTTCAGTAGCTCCAGTCGCAACAGGTTCAGTTGCGAAGGGGGATGCTCTTATCGAAGTGAAAGCTTAATCTTTCCTAGCTAAATGAAAACGAACAAATGACATGTTTGTTCGTTTTTGCTTGAATGGTAAGATTTACAGAGGAAAATCTAAAAAATAGAGAAATTTAGACTTTCGAAATATGCTATAATAAAGAAAATAAAAACAAGAGGTTTATCATGACAAAATTATATGGAAGCTTGGAAGCGGGCGGTACAAAGTTTGTCTGTGCTGTCGGTGATGAAAACTTTAACGTTGTAGAAAAAACACAATTTCCAACAACAACTCCAATCGAAACAATCGATAAAACCATTGAGTTCTTCTCAAAATTCGACAACCTTGCTGGTCTTGCAGTTGGTTCATTTGGTCCGATTGATATTGACAAAAACTCAAAAACTTATGGCTTTATCACAACGACTCCAAAACCAAACTGGGCAAATGTGGACTTGCTTGGTGCCCTTCGTCGCGCCCTAAACGTGCCAATGTACTTCACTACAGACGTAAACAGCTCTGCCTATGGTGAAGTGGTTGCCCGTAATAATGCTGGTGGTCGTATCGAAAACTTGGTTTACTACACAATCGGTACAGGTATCGGTGCAGGTGTCATCCAACGTGGTGAGTTTATCGGCGGTGTGGGTCATCCTGAAATGGGTCATTACTATGTGGCTAGACACCCAATGGATATTGAAAAAGAGTTTAAGGGTGTTTGTCCTTTCCATAAGGGATGTTTGGAAGGCTATGCAGCTGGTCCAAGTTTGGAAGCTCGTACAGGTGTACGTGGGGAAAATATTGAACTCAATAACCCTGTTTGGGATGTCCAAGCCTACTATATCGCTCAAGCTGCGGTCAATGCGACAGTGACTTTCCGCCCAGACGTGATTGTCTTTGGTGGAGGAGTCATGGCTCAACAACACATGCTGGACCGTGTCCGTGAGAAATTTACATCTCTTCTCAATGGTTACCTACCAGTACCTGATGTGCGTGATTACATCGTGACGCCAGCAGTCGCAGGAAATGGTTCTGCTACTCTTGGGAACTTTGTCCTTGCAAAAGAAGTTTCAAAATAAAGCACAAAATCCGCTTGGGAAACCAAACGGATTTTTTAAGTGTCAAAGCATTTGCCAGAAAAAGTCGATAATATAGGTCAGACCGTAGGTATAAACCACGAGAGTAAAGGGCTTGGTCAGAATGATGATGGTCATATAGCGCTTGAAACTCATCTTGGTCAGGGCAGCCAGCATACAGAGAAAGTCAGCTGGACTAATGGGCCAAATCATCATAAAGATAAAGAAACGGTCAAAACGATTGCCCTTATCCAACCGGCCGATATACTTGTCATAGGTGCGCTTGCTGACGACAGACTGGACAAAGGCAGCCCCATAGAGGCGCACCAGATAAAAGATAATGGCACAGCCAATCACGATGCCGATATAGTTGTAGATCGTACCGATGATGTGGCCGTAGATAAAGACCCCAGCAACCGATGTCAAGGCTCCAGGAATGATAGGGACGACCGTTTGTAAAATCTGTAAAAAGATAAAGAGAGGTGGTCCCCAGATACCTGCCTGCTGGATAAAGGCAGAGAGGGTTTCCTTGGACTGTAAAATCCCAGCCTGATAAGCCCAAATACAGAAAATCAAACTCCCAACCCCACCGACAATCGATGAGATATTGATAACTTGCTGTAGAAGGGGAGAAACAGCTTTCATTTGTTTATCCTGTGACATGTAAACTCCTCATAGATAGTATATTTCTACTATACCATATTTTGGAGGAGAAAGGGGGAAAGAGTGTTTTTGATGAGAAATAGATGGGAATACAGGCCTTCGAGACTTAGAACAGGTCTGTCAACTAAAGGTTATATGCATTCTAAGTTTAGAATAATCGTAATTCCATAAATTTACAAGTATTCTAAGTTTCGAATAGCTTATCTGAGATAATTTTGAGGCATTCGAGCTTTCGAATAGTCATCTTCTCTAAAGTTTAGATGTATTCTGAAGCTAGAAAAGCTAAAATCTAAAAATAATAAGAGTCTCTATCTGATGGATGTAATTTATGTCTAGTATGAATCCTTTGAATCGTTAGTTAATTTTAATATTAATCAGTTCTGAAATAATTACTAAATATAGTTAGATGGTGAATGAATTATTGCTAAATTTCAAGTTCAAGTTAGTCATCAAGAAGTTTTCTCTGAGCGACTTGTAGTTCAAGCATTTTTTAGGATAGTTGTTCATCCAATTTTCGATGAATGCGACTTCTTTGGGAGTTGTTTTCTTAGTTCCCTTAGGTAACCATCTACGAATGAGCCTGTTGTGATTCTCATTAGTTCCCCTTTCCCAAGAGGTATAGGGATGTGCATAGTAGATATGTTCCTTAGAAAACACATCAGACAAGCGATTGAATTCCGTTCCGTCCATTAGTAGATAAAGGATTACTCCTGCTTGAAATGACAGATGAACTTGTTTCTTATAAAAAATGTTGTCAAGAAATTATCTGTTTTTTTCCAGAAGTTTTAGAGGAAGAAAATTTTATGAGGAAAAAGAACTTACTCAAATAACAATTCAGGACCAAAAACTGACAGTTGAGGAGCAGAGTGGATAAATTAAGTTTGCTACTGTATAATGGATTTATCACTAATACTCTTCGAAAATCTCTTCAAACCACGTCAGCTTCGCCTTGCTGTAGATATAGTTACTGACTTCGTCAGTTCTATCTGCAACCTCAAAGCTGTACTTTGAGCAGCCTACGGCTAGCTTCCTAGTTTGCTCTTTGATTTTCATTGAGTATAAAAGTGCTCCATGCCATATTTTACATAGCATTAGTCTTCTAAAAATGGACAAAAAACATTGTAAAGGCTATCAAAAAGGAGTATAATGAGTGAAAGAAATTTCGGAGGTGAAAGATGCTAGAAGTAAGAAGTCTAGAGAAAAGTTTTGGATCCAAGCAAGTTTTGTTTGGTATTGACTTTCAAGCGCGACCAGGTCGTATTTTGGGATTAGTAGGAAAAAATGGTGCTGGGAAGACAACGATTTTCCACAGTATTTTGAAGTTTTTAGAATACCAGGGAGAAATCGGTCTGGATGGTCAGGATATTCGTCAGGAGACCTATGCTCGGATTGGTTATCTGCCTGAAGAACGCAGTCTCATGCCTAAATTGACAGTCCTTGAGCAAGTTCGCTATTTGGCGACTCTAAAAGGCATGGATGCCAAGGAAATCAAGGAAAAACTCCCTCAATGGATGAAGAGGTTGGAAGTGAAAGGGAAGCTGACAGATAAAATTAAGAGTCTGTCAAAAGGAAATCAGCAGAAGATTCAGCTCATCATTACTCTGATTCATGAGCCAGACTTGATTATCTTGGATGAGCCTTTCAGTGGATTGGACCCAGTCAATACAGAATTGCTCAAGCAAGTCATTTTTCAAGAAAAAGAACGTGGGGCAACCATTATCTTTTCTGACCATGTCATGACCAACGTCGAGGAGCTTTGTGACGATATTCTCATGATCCGAGATGGCCGTGTGGTCTTGCATGGACCAGTTCAGGATGTCCGAAATCAATACGGGAAAACACGTCTCTTTGTTTCAAGTGAACGAAGCAAGGAAGAATTGGAAAACCTTCCTCATGTCAAACAGGTGAGCTTGACCAAACAAGGTAGTTGGAAATTGATCTTGGAGGATGAGAGTGCTGGTAGAGAACTCTTCCCAATCTTGACTCAAGGGCAATATATCGCAACCTTTGACCAACAAGCGCCAACTATCGATGAAATCTTTAAACTAGAATCAGGAGTGGAAGTATGGGAAATGTGTGGGTTGTAATCAAGGAAACCTATCTTAGACATGTCAAATCGTGGAGTTTCTTCTTTATGGTGATTTCACCGTTCCTCTTTTTAGGAATCTCTGGAGGAATTGCTTATCTCCAAGGCTCTTCAATGGCTAAAAATGATAAAGTGGCAGTAGTGACAACAGTGCCATCTGTAGCAGAAGGACTGAAGAATGTAAATGGTGTTAATTTTGACTACAAAGACGAAGCAAGTGCCAAAGAAGCGATTAAAGATGAAAAATTAAAAGGCTATCTGACTATTGACCAAGAGGATAGTGTCTTGAAGGCAGTTTATCATGGCGAAACGTCGCTTGAAAATGGAATTAAATTTGCAGTTACAGATACACTCAATGAACTGCAAAATCAGCTTAATCGTTCAACTGCTTCCTTGTCTCAAGAGCAGGAAAAACGCTTAGCGCAGACAATTCAATTCACAGAAAAGATTGATGAAGCCAAGGAAAATAAAAAGTTTATTCAAACAATTGCAGCAGGCGCCTTAGGATTCTTTCTTTATATGATTCTGATTACCTATGCGGGTGTAACAGCTCAGGAAGTTGCCAGTGAAAAAGGCACCAAAATTATGGAAGTCGTCTTTTCTAGCATAAGGGCTAGTCACTATTTCTATGCGCGGATGATGGCTCTGTTTCTGGTGATTTTAACGCATATCGGGATTTATGTGGTAGGTGGTCTGGCAGCCATTCTACTCTTTAAAGATTTGCCATTCTTGGCTCAGTCTGGTATTTTGGATCACTTGGGAGATGCTTTCTCACTGAATACCTTGTTCTTTATTTTGGTCAGTCTCTTTATGTACGTCGTCTTGGCTGCCTTTCTAGGTTCTATGGTTTCTCGTCCTGAGGACTCAGGAAAAGCCTTGTCGCCTTTGATGATTTTGATTATGGGTGGTTTTTTTGGAGTGACAGCTCTAGGTGCAGCTGGTGACAATCTCATCTTGAAGATTGGTTCTTATATTCCCTTTATTTCGACCTTCTTTATGCCATTTCGAACTATTAATGGCTATGCAGGGGGAGTAGAAGCATGGATTTCACTTGCTATTACAGTGATTTTTGCGGTGGTAGCAACAGGATTTATCGGACGCATGTATGCCAGCCTAGTCCTTCAAACAGATGATTTAGGGATTTGGAAAACATTTAAACGTGCCTTATCTTATAAATAGAAGAGCCTCGCGAAAGCGAGGTTTTTTAGAGATAAAAAGAGTGGAATCACGAACCTAATTATGCACACATTATGTAAACAGGTTGCTTGAGAACTCAATTGTATAGTGAACTGAATCTGGAATAAGATAATATTGCTTCTAAAACATTCTTATAAATTGATTTGAATTCCAAAACCAGGGTGTGCAATTCTTATTTCCCATCACTTTATTTATTGATTATGATAGAACTCTTATCGGTCTGTAACAAAATTTCAATAATATAAAAACGCATCCTATCAGGACTCAACTTGATAGGATGCGTTTTTTGATTGTGAAGACTTTTCATCCAGCCTCTTTATGTGATAAAGTATCGTTAATATTCAATGAAAATCAGACTGGGAAGTTAGCGGAAGGCTCCTCGAAACATAGTTTTGAGGTTGAGGAACTGACCAAGTCAGTAACGTATACACACTAAGGACAAGCTGACGTGGTTTGAAGAGTATAAAAATCTGTTTCGTAAGCATCCAATAATAGGGTGTTTTGATAGTGTCATCATTTGGATAAGCATTATAGTATAGTGATATGAAATCAACTAAACTAAATAAGAAATATAGATTATCAAAACTCTTTGAAAAGATTGCATTAAATCTAAATAACATAGACGTCTTCAGCGTGTGCTGTCTCATCTTATGCGAAAATCTTATAAGGAGAGTATAGAAAATCTCGGTTGTAATCAACTAACTGATTGGAGAAATGTATAAATATGAGAAGTTAGACCCCCATGTCACTACCATAATGAGATTGCTCGAATTCCTTGCTTTTTATACTCAATGAAAATCAAAGAGCAAACTAGCCGCAGGCTGCTCAAAACAGTGTTTTGAGGTTGTGGATAGAACTGACGAAGTCAGTAACCATACCTACGGCAAGGCGACGTTGACGCGGTTTGAAGAGATTTTCGAAGAGTATTAACTCAATATCAAACTAGCTACGATGGGGCTGACAAAGACATAGAGAATACCAGTGACACCGATAGCCAAACCACCCATGGCTCCTGCTACAGAGCCGTATCGGAAGGCTGTTCCTGTTCCAACTGCATGGCCTGTTCCTCCAAGGGAAAGACCAACAGCTACTGGGTCGTCAATTTTCAACCACTTCAAAAGGGTTGGTCCGATGACACTGGTTAAAATCCCAGTTGCCACGACTACCACCAAGGTCACGGTCGTCAGACCTTGCAATTTTTCTGTGATTCCCACTGCCATGGCGGTTGTTACTGACTTGGGAAAGAGAGAAATGGCTAGGAAAAAGTCCATACCAAAGATTTTGGCCACAAGGGCTGTGAAAGAGGTATTGACAACTACTGCTAGCAGACTACCAAAGAGAATACTCCGAGCATGGTGCTTCATCAAATGAAAACTCTTGTAAATCGGAATCCCCAAAGCCACTGTCGACGGGACAATCAAGTTGTTCAGATAAACCCCACCTTGGTAGTAATCTTGATAAGAAATACCCGTCACCTTAAGAAAAATAATGATAAAAATAGCCGACAAAAGCAGGGGCGTTGTCAATGGATGAGGAAAACGTCTGTAAATCAACATCCCCACTAGATAAGCTAGGATAGACAGGGCAAGCCCAAATAGGGGATTGGAAACAAATTCACTCATTTGGCATCTCCTTTCTCATAATCTCCCTCAAACCGTCGTTTGATAAACTGAACTACCAAGGCTATGAGGATAATATTGACAACTGCTGCAAAAAAGACAATCAAAACAATGGGTAGGAGATAGGGAGCAATCACATCAAACTTTTCCATGATTCCTACTGCTGGCGGCAAAAAGAGAATGGTCATATTGGCCAGCAAGAAATTCCCCACCATGTTGACATGCCTAGTTCTCAACCATTTGAATTGTAGGGATAGAAAGAGAATAATCAAGCCGATAATACTGCCTGGGATGGGCAAATGAAAGAAACTGGAAATCCCCTCTCCGATTAGAGAAATCACAAAGAGAATCATTAATTGAACATATAATTTCATCCTAAACTCCACGAAATAGACTTCTTGAATACCAGTTTACTCTTTTTTCAGAAAATTTCAAGGAAATAAACAAGGGATAATGAAAATTAAAGAACAAACTAGGAAGTCAGCTGCATGTTACTCAAAGTAAAGTGTTGGGGTTGTAGGTCAAACTGACATAGTTTGAAGCGATTTTCGAAGAATATTACTTTTCTTTGCTTAAGTGAATGACTTGGTCGTAGTTTTTTAAGTCCTCTTCTGTGTAGTGGTGAATGGCTTCTATGACTGTTTGAGGTAGGGAGAAGAGCAAGTCGCTAATTTTTCTGCTATTTTCCGAGTCAAGATTGGCCTTAATCTCGTCTGCTAAGATGAGTTGGCTATCATGGTAGAGGGCGCGGGCGATTTCTAGGCGTTGTTTCTCGCCACCAGACAGACTATCATTGCTGAGCGTTCGATTTTTCAAATGTTCTAAACCTGTTTTTTTGAGGATATGATTTAGCGTTTGCTTTTATCTAAAATACTTCATATAAAAATGTAAATTTTTGGGGGATATACAATTAAATGAAAATATCGTAATGACACAGATTGAAACAAAAAGCGAACAAAACAGAATTCATTGTTTCGATTCGCTTTTCGTATTATTATCTAGTTTTTTTGTAGCTCTGATAACATTTAGTCTGAGCATGTACACTAATAGCTGAAGGAATAAAATGTATACTTTAGATTATTTCCAAGCGCCACCGGTATCTACACAGTAACCACCAGGTGTATAGGTGTTGTGAAGCATCTTACCAGTTGAAGCAAGGTAATACCAAGATCTGCTATCTTTCACCCAGCCTGTTAACATAGCACCTGAGTCTTTTAGGTAATATAGTTGCTTAGTTTCA
>NZ_VMMQ01000088.1:0-17157 GCF_013277295.1 Streptococcus sp. 477 | reverse complement strand
GGAGGAGGATTTGGCATGACACCAAAATTTAGAGTGTGGGATAGCGTAGAAAAGAAATTCGTAGAACATTTTTTTATCACAGATAACGGCTTGATTTGCAACATGGAAAAACCAACATCGGACTCCAAACTTCTTATTCCTATCGAAAAGTCAGAATTGATCCTCATGCAATCAACAGGACTCAAGGATAAGAACGGGGTGGAGATTTTCGAGGAGGATGTGGTTTCTAGGAATAGTGGAATGCCCAGCGTAGTCAAATTTGGTAAATGGATTTATGAGGAAGATTTTGGATATAAAATAAAAAATATCGGGTTTCACCTTAATTCTAGTTATGATGATGAATGGTTTCAAGCTATGGACTATGAAGATATTCGCAAGAATTATGAAGTCATTGGCAATATCTACGAAAACCCAGAACTTTTGGAGGATAAGGAATGAACCCAGAAATAATTGACAATATAAACAAACCAAGCCACTACCAAGGTGCAAACGGTCTTGAGGCTATCGATGTTGTGCATAACTTCGTTGGGAACCTTTCCGGAGCGTCTGCTTTCTTTTGGGGCAACGCAATCAAGTATATGTTACGGTTTCAAAAGAAAAACGGTCTGGAAGACCTGAAGAAAGCACGCAAGAACCTTGATTGGCTGATTGAGGAGATGGAGCATGAGTGAATACGCATTGTATGAAGGCGACACCTTTATTACCATGGGGACGCTTGCGGAAATCAGCAAAGAAAAGCAAAGAAACAGGAATTGCTGAAAGGATGTTGAAGTATTACACTTTTGCATCCACCCAAAGACGCAATCCAAATGGTAGAGCTGTCGTAAAGATTGAGGTGGATGATGAAGGATAAATTAAATCCAAGACAAGCAAGTAGGTTTGCTTTCTTGCTAAAGCAAAAACGTAAGGAAAGGAAGTTGTCACAAGAAAAGTTAGCAGCTAAACTAGGCTATAGTCGCTACCTGATTGCTCAATGGGAGAAGGAGGAAAGTGTACCGAATATTTATAATGTAGAAGATATCTGTACTTACTTTGCTTTTCCTGCTGATATTATTCTCGGGAGTAGGGCATGAAAAAAGCCAGCACAGCTGACTCCTCATGGTATGGTTTCGCATAACTATTATATCATGAGGAGGAGTTCGTGTGCAAATAGAGTTATTGGATATCATCGATGAAAAGAAAACCAGAAAGGAAGCTATCAAAGTCCTAAAAAAATACAGTCGTCTGAGACGGATTGCTGGAGAAGAATACGCCCCCAAAATAACAATATCCTACTCGCTTGAACCAAAATCATCAAGTGGTCAGACAAGTAAGCAGGTAGAAAGCATGGTCTTGCGTAGAGTATCAGCTCAGCAGGATTTAGAACTAATCGCTAAAGCAATCAACAATCTTTCCGATATGGAATATACACGTATCCTAATCGAACGATATTGCAGGAAGAAAAGGAGGGAAGACTACAGCATCTACTCAGAACTAGGCTACTCATCTAGTGAGTATTATCGGATATTAAACAAAGCTCTATTAGAGTTTGCAGAGTCCTATCAAGCAAGCAACCTTTTGGTTTACAAGTGATTTCTGGGAAAATCTTGGGAAAAATCTGGGAAAATCTTGGGAGAATTGGAACGAAAAAAGGTGCTAAAATAGTATTATCCAATGATTGGGTAACGAACAGTCATGAGGACTCCTAAAAATACAGAGGTTTCGGCCTCTTAGACAGTAAGGACAGGTTAGCAGGTTGTTTGGGTCTCCTTGAAACTTTTACCAAGCGTGCGTTTTACTGCTAGACCAGCTGGTTCAATTCCAGCTACTGTCATATTCAATGCCACGACCAGTGGCTTTTTTTGATTATTTGAAAGGTGGTGATACTTGTTTTGAATATTGTAGAACCAATCAGGGATAAAGATGATATACAGGCTATGAAAGATTATCTGAGAGAATGGAATGAGCGTAATTATATTTTATTTCTTTTTGGTATCAATTCAGGTTTGCGAGTTGGTGACATTTTAAAAATTCGAGTAAAGGATGTTCAAGGTTGGTATATCAAACTGAAAGAACAAAAGACTGGGAAGAAGAAAAAGATTAAAATGACTAAAACTCTCAAACGTGAGGTTAGAGAGTATATACAAAATAAACCTCATCATCATTTTTTATTTCAAAGTAGAGTCGGAAAAAATAAACCACTTGATCGTAGGACTGTGGATTGGATTTTAAAAGTTGCTGCATCTGAGTGTGGTATTGAAAATATAGGAACTCATTCAATGAGGAAGACATTTGGATATCATTATTATAAAAAGACAAAAGATATAGCAATGTTGATGAGTTTGTTTAATCATTCATCACCAGCTATTACCTTAAGATATATAGGTATTCGTCAAGATCAACAGGACAAAGCGATGTCAAATTTTGGATTGTAGTTAACCAATTAGACATAACGAGTCAAACGCTAATTCATTTAGTGGATTACTGTATATCCTTATTGTGTCAGGCTTTTTGGCGACTGTTTGAATTAGACAGAATATAAGATATGTCTAATTGAACGCTAGAAAATATAGAGTAACAGCAATTTAAAATAAGTATCTTTAAGATAATTATTGACGAAAGATGTAATGGACAAAGAATATTAAACAATGATTGAAGTTTCAACTCGAGAAGAACGAAACCAGTTTTACAATTCCAGCGAGTGGAGAACGATAAGAAGGCAAGCACTTAAACGAGATCATTACGAATGTGTATGGTGCAGGGATGAAGGCAAGGTCACGACTACTAATTTAGAAGTTGACCATATCAAGGAGCTAGAGTTCTATCCAGAGTTCGCGCTTGATATCGATAACCTACGAACATTGTGCAAGGCATGTCATAATAAAAGGCATGATCGTTTTGATAAGAATGACAGAAATTTCCGAAAAGATGAATGGTGGGGTTAGGTGAACGAATCTTAAACACCCCCCGGTCAAAAAAATCGGAAATTTTCAAAGATGTCGGTAAGCGGTCTGCACTCGACTGTCCAAATTTTTAACAAAAAATTAAAAGGGGGTGGGGGGTAATGGAAGAATACTCGGAAAAAAATATAAAAGAATTAGAAAATCAGCTACTTTCTAAAATTGGCTATTTCAGTCCTAGAAAAAAGGATGCGATTCAGTATGAAAAAGTCAATCGCTATCTTTATCTTGTCCGGCTGCTTTATGAGCTGAAAGCTAAACTTCATGAAGACGGACTGGTCATCACTGTTCACAATGGACAACAAAGATTCCAAAAAGCGAATTCTCTCATCAAGGAAATCAACACAACCAGTAATCAGCTTTTGGCTATTGAGCGGTCGTTTGATTTTGATGTTGAAAATTCTCCTGTCGAGAAAGCTACGTCTGGAAGTGATCTGTTATGATTTCTCATCCGCTGGTTGATGACTACATCAAAATGGCCGAGAATGGAGAAGTTGTTGTCAACAAGGAAAGGAAGTTGCTGTTTAAAATCATCAAGGAGAAAATCTATCCTCGTGATGATTTGTATTTTGATAATGACTTGATTGATAAGTTCATTCGGTTTGCGGAAAAGAATTTTTTCCCTCTGGCTAAGTATCAACTTTTCTTGACACCGTTCATTTTTCTTTTTCGGAAGGTAGACGAGGAACCACACTTTGACGAGTATCTATACACACTTGCTCGTGGGGGTGGTAAGAATGGTTTTATGTCAGCAAGGTCATCGTTTTTTATCAGCCCTATCTACCCTATCAGAGATTACGATGTGACTATCACTGCTAACTCTGAGAAACAGGGTAAGGTTTCGTTTGAGGAAGTTTATGAGACTATCCAAAGGCGTGGTCTTGAGGACCATTTCTATCTAACTAAAATGTCTATTACAGGTCGAGCGAACAACTCGGTCTTTTCTTTTCGGACGAATAATCCGAAGACTATGGACTCTGCTCGTGATGGTTGTCTTGAGTTTGATGAGATTCACCAATTTGAAAATGATAAGGCTGTGAAGGTTCAAAGGTCTGGTCTTGGTAAGATTGCTCATGTCAGGACTTTCTACAACGGTACGAATGGGTATGTGCGCGAGGGGTTCTATGACAAGCTGATAGAGAAGTCTATGCAAATCTTGAATGGAGAGGTTGATGATTTCAGACTCTTCCCTTTTATCTGCAAGCTTGATAGTGCGGATGAGGTGGATGACATGAAGAATTGGCCGAAAGCAAATCCGATGTTGGATGAAAGCACGCCTTACGCTAAGAGGTTGCTTGCTAGAACTAAGGCTGACTATGATGACCTTGAGCTGGAGCCGTCTGGTCGTCAGGAGTTCATGACTAAACGGATGAATCTTCCTGAAGCAGACCTTGAGAAAGATGTGACGACTCGTGAAAGATTACTTGCTTGTTTACGTTCGCCTGGTATTGACTTGTTGGGTAAGTCCTGTGTCGCAGGATTTGACTATGCTAGCATTCGAGATTTTGCGAGTGTTGGTTTGTTGTTTAAGAACGGAGATGAGTTTATCTGGAAACAACATTCATTTGCTCGTAAAGCATTTTTGAAAGCTTTTAAACTTAAAGCTCCTATTCAGGAATGGGCAGATAGAGGCTTATTTACAATTGTGGACGGCCCTAGTATTGACCCTCGTTTATTGGTCGAAAAATTGAATGAATGGAGTAAGTTTTATCAGATTGAGCTTGTATGTGCAGATGGTTTCAGAATGGACTTGTTAAAACCTCTTTTGGAAGAGGCTGGTTTTGAATATGAGTTCTTGAGAAATCCTGGGGCGATTCAATCCAAGGTTGCGCCAATCATCGAAGATGGATTTGCCAATGAACGTTTTGTCTTTGAGAATGATAATTCTATGATTTGGTATACGGATAATACCTACGTCAAAGAGGACAAGGATGGCAATAAGCGTTTCTTGAAGAAAGAGCCCGTCAGAAGAAAGACGGATGGTTTCCATGCCTTGATTGCTGCTCTATACAAACGTGAGCTTGTACATGAGTCGAACGTTGGGGAATTCCTCGATATGTTAGAGGATTGGGAGTTTTAATCTAAGAATAAATTTTGGGTGGTAGGTTGGTAATTGGATAGGAAGGAGGGGAAGCATGGGGTTCTTAAATTTATTTAAGCGTGATGCGCCTGATGTTGGTTTTGATTTTGAAGAGTTGGAACGAATGTTGGGGTGTTTGCAGTTAAAGAGTTTAGCGATTGATAAGTCGGCGGAGTTTGTGGCTCGTATCTTTGCTAAGTCGGAATTTCGGTATATGGTGGAGAATCATCATGTGACGTCAGACTGGGATTATATTTTAAATGTGCGTCCCAATAAGAATGAGTCGGCCTCGGAGTTCTGGCAGAAGGTCATTTATCGCTTATTGACGAAAAACGAAGTACTCATTGTTTTGTCTGATGATAAGCAGTTACTGGTAGCTGATGCTTTTACTCGTAGGCGTTATGCTCTGTATGATGACACCTTTGAGATGGTGTCTGTCGGGGATTATACATTTCAGAGGAAGTTTGCTATGAGTGATGTCATCTTTCTTCAGTATAATAACAATCGCTTGCAAGAATATGTATCTGACTTGTTTTCTGATTATGAAAAACTACATACTCGTCTGGTGGAAGCCTTAGCTAGAAATAATCAGATCCGTGGGGTTCTGGCTACAAAAGCGAATGGAACTTTTGATGAGGATAAGAGAAAGAAACTGCAGAGATATGCGGACAATCTTTTTAAGTCCTTTACGTCTAAGACGGTTGCCATTGTACCGACAATGGATGGTGTGGAGTATTCGGAGTTGACCAATACGGTAGGAACTACAAATCTATCAGTTGAAGAGTTGAAGAAACTGAGACGTCAATTTGATGACGAGGTTGCGGATATATTAGGTTTGCCGACGGCTTTGATGCATGGAGATATGGCTGATTTGTCTAATAGCCAGAAGATGTTTAACAGTTATTGTTATGAATCGCTGGTTAAAAAAGTGGGTGACGCTCTAAACCATGCTATGGTGAGTTCGGCTGGATACGCTAATCAGAAAAAATTTGTGATTTTTGGTGAGGGGGGACTGGATAAGTTTGCTCTGGCTGAGAACATAGATAAACTCATCTCATCTGGGGCTATGACTCGAAATGAGGTGAGATTGGAACTTGGTCTTGAGGCTGTTCCTGGTGGGGATTCTTTCCTTATCACTAAGAACTATCAGGGTGAAAACGAAATAGAGAAAG
Source organism: Streptococcus sp. 477 (assembly GCF_013277295.1). Lineage (NCBI taxonomy): Bacteria > Bacillati > Bacillota > Bacilli > Lactobacillales > Streptococcaceae > Streptococcus > Streptococcus sp. 477. The sequence continues at coordinate 10,966 of NZ_VMMQ01000088.1, read as the reverse complement.
GAGGAAATGAGGATGACAATCATTCAGATTAAGGGAGCGATTGTATCCAATGATGACCGCTGGTTTTATGATTGGCTAGACATGGATGCAACTGCTCCTAAGGATATTGTATTGCCGACGACGGGAGAAGATGTGGAGGTGCACATCAATTCTGGTGGTGGTGATGTGTATGCTGGTAGTGAAATCTATACAGCATTGCGTGCTTATCAGGGGCATGTGACGGTGAAAATCGTGGGGATTGCTGCTAGTGCTGCGAGTGTTATCGCTATGGCTGGTGATCAGGTGGAAATTAGTCCTACAGCGCAAATCATGATCCATAATGTATCTGCTGGTGTACGTGGTGACCATAAGGCGCTCTTGCATGAGGCTGGTGTGTTAGAAGGGTTTAATAAGTCCATCGCATATGCCTATATTGATAAGACTGGTAAGGCATTAGATGATTTACTGGATCTAATGGAGGGTGAAACGTGGTTTGATGCTCGTTCTGCTGTTAATCATGGCTTCGCAGATAAGGTCATGTTTGAAAGTCAGGAAGCTCCTGTCTTGGTAGCTAGTCAGACACCTGTGATTCCTCGTGATTTTATCGAAAAAATCCGATCTGCGATGACCCCAGATGTGGAGTTATTGGCGGACTTGGTTCGTGATAGGTTGAATAACAGTTTACCTATCCCAGAAGATAAGAAAAAAGAAGACAAGACGGCTGAACCTGTGGGGTTGGGTCGTTTCCCATTTTAAGAAAGGAAATAAAAAACAATGATGAAACTTGGTAATGAATTTACAACTGCTCGTCAGAACTTTATGAATGCAGTAGAAACTGGTGCTCCTATGGAGGAGCAAAATAAGCTCTATAACGAGATGATTGAGGCATTGACAGATAAGTTGCAAGATGATGCTCGAGAAGCTGCTCGTAAAGAAATCGCAACTATGAATCCATACGATGCACAGTTGACTGCTGAAGCTCGCGAATTTTTCAACAACATTGAGAAACTTCCTCCCAAAGGAATTGAGAAATTGTTCCCTCAGGAAACAATTGACCGTATTTTTGAGGATATGGTGGCAGCCCGTCCACTTCTTCAACACATCGGCTTGCGTAATGCTGGTATTCGTTTGAAATTCCTCAAGTCTAGTCGTACAGGTCAAGCGGTTTGGGGTAAAATCAATGCTGAAATTCAAGGACAATTGAAACAAGAATTTGCTGAAGAAGAAGCGATTCAGTCTAAATTGACTGCTTTTGTTGTAATCCCTAAAGACTCTGAAAAGTTTGGTCCTGCTTGGCTACAGTCTTACGTATCCATTCAAATTACAGAGGCCTTTGCAGCTGCTCTTGAAGCTGGTTATTTAAATGGTGATGGGGACAACAAGCCTATCGGGTTGTCTCGTACTCTTACAGGGACTGCAGAAAGTGAAAAAGTAACTTATGCTGAGAAACAAGCTCAGAAAAAACCATTGACTTTCGCAGACTCTGCTACCGTGGTAAAAGAGTTGACGGAGGTTTATAAATACCATTCTACAAAAGCTGACAATACCACTCCTGTTGCAGTAGAAGGTAATTTGGTTATGGTAGTGAACCCTGTAGATGCCTGGGATGTGAAGAAGCAATATACGTCTCTCAATGCTCAGGGTGTATATGTAACAGCTATGCCTTATAACCTCATCTTGGTTGAGTCGGTTGCTCAAGCGTCTGGTAAGGTGACTACATTTGTCAAAGGTCGCTACGATGCCTTTGTAGGTGGGGGGATTGAGTTTGGACGATTTACCGAAACCTATGCTTTAGAAGACTTGAATCTCTACACTGCTAAGCAATTTGCTTATGGTAAAGCGCATGATGAAAAGACTGCTGCTGTGTGGACACTGAGTATTGCAAAATAAAAGGTGACGAAGGATGGAGATTGAAGCTAAACTTCATTCCCTCCTTATTCCTTTTAAGGAGCGGATGAGAATTTTTCATAGCGGAGAAGATGCGAATCTCTCACGGATGTTAGAAAGTTCTCAAATGGTTATTACCCGCTTGGTAGGAAGTGGGAATATACACGATCATCAAATAAGGGAACTTATCTTAGAACGTGCTCGCTATGTCTATAATGACCAAGTTGAATTTTTTTACGAAAATTTCAAAGCGGATATTTTAGCATTATCGTTAGATAAGATAGAAATGGAGGATAGTGATGATTAAGGTATTAAAAGAGTTTTATGACCTCAAGGAGGGAGTCCTTAGGCAAGTCGGAGAAAGGTTTGAAGCGACAGAAGAACGATTTGCTGAGCTAAAGGAACATTTACCTGACTATGTCGAGTTGGAAAAGTCGTCCAGAAGTCGTAGCTCTAAGGAAGTAGTGAGTGTAAATGAAGAGGAGTGAGGGACCAAGCTATCGTTACAAAAAGCCTGAGTCTCAAAATGGAGACCTGAGAACTCCCCTGACTTTCTATACCTCTAAAATAAAAAAAGGGGTTGATGGTCGTGATGTGAGTTACGAGAAGGCTTTTTATACGATGGGGCAAACTTATTCTCCAAGTATGAAAGACGTTGAGATTGCAACTGGAAAAGCGATGAAAGCTAAGATGACTTTGAAGATTCGTGACCCTCTGACAGATTATCAGCCTGAAAATCGGCATTTTGTCGAAGTGGGGGATATCCGTCTAGTTGGTAAGAAATGGCAAATCATTGATGTCCGTCCTGATTTTGCTAATCGGGATTTTTTGATTGTCCTTATCGGAGGTGGTCGTGATGTCTAGTGGAGCTAATCTAAAAGGATTTGATGATATTTTGAGGAATATTGAGGCTCGACTAGGAGAGCCGGTAATTCGTAGAAAGGTCAACAGAGCCTTGAAGGAGACGGTTGAGGAGTTTGAGCCAACTTTCAAACGGGCTATGGCGGTGTACGCTGACACTGGGAAGACGGTTGGTGCGGTCGTTCATGGGAATGTGACTGGTACATCCAGCGGAGTTCCAATGGTTAAATTAGGTTTTAAAAGTCCTCGTTGGACTCTTATTCACTTAAATGAATTTGGCTATGCAAAGAATGGGCATCCTCGTGGTTTCGGAGTCATGCGCCGCTTTTTTGAAGCGAGTAAGCCGGTCTTTAAGTCTAAAGTCGGCATGAAGTTAAAACAGGAGTTTTTGTAATGATTAAAGACAAATTAACTGAACTCTACGATGCTTTGGAAGAGGATGAGTCTTTATCTGGTATTAGTATCAAGTCTTTTGAGCGTCCTGAGAGCTTGGGAGATGGCGAGACCAGTATTGTCATTATCCCTGTAGGGCCTCCAATGCAGACGGCTCACGGTAGTAATACTAGTTTGGCTAAGACTTTTCTCTATCAAATCAATGTAGAGTCTACTAATCGAGTGGAGTGTAAAGAACTCCAAGGAAGAATTGAAAAAATAATGGAAGAACAGGGATTTTATCAGACTGAAGGTGGTTTGGAACAATGGATTCCTGATATTAAGCGCTATGTAGACGTTCGGACTTATCGTGGTATGAGCGCTCTATATGAGAAATACTAGAAAGAAGGAAAAAGAAATGACAGTAAAAGGAACTGCACTTATCGGACTTAAATCAGTCACCATTCGTGTGCATGATGGACAGACTCCAACGGTTGGACAGAACCTCTTCACGCTAGAAGGTAAAGATAATGAAGGGGCTACACAGACCGCTAGAGTAACTGGATTATCTAGTGACCCTGTAAAGACTTATGGTAGTAATGTGGCTTATCACGTCTCCAATCGAGGAGTCGGTGATGTTAAGGTAGAGATGGGCTTGCTTGATGTCCCATTAGCTTTATATACGAATGCTTTGGGGTATGGCGATGATGATGGTATCTATTACTTCGGTGCAGACACAGTTGCCAAGAATGTTTCCATTCTCATTGAAAGTAATACTGCTGATGGGGAACCTGTTTACTATGGTTTTTATAAAGGTCAGCTTTCTATGGATGCTATTGATTTTGAAACGCTCAAGGATAAGGCGAATGAGTTAGCTACTACTAGTGTGAATTTCACTGCGACAGCTAGTTCAGACGTTGCAACTAAGGGGCGTTATGGTGCTATTGTTTATGGTTCAGATGCTGAAAAGTTGAAGAAATTGAAAGGTCAACTAAACATAACCGCTGCGGGGTAGAAGGAGGGCGAAAGCTCTCTTTTACTTTTTTAGAAAGGAAAGTATATGGCTAAGGTTCAATTTACAATTAAAAATGACAAGGGAGAAGATGTCCTAAAAAAGAGCAAAGAAATCACAACTCGTGATTATCGTGACTATTTGGTCATGAACGAATCCTTGACAAGTGATTTATCTGAGGTAGAGAAGCTTGATAAGCAGTTGGGATTTATTGCTAGTTTGTTTGATGATGTGACAGTAGAACAATTACTAGAATACACAGATTTTGCGAAAGTGATTTCTATTTTTACAGCAATTTATGCTCATCTGGTAGGTGATGTAGACCCAAAGGAAAAGAGCTAGCACCTGGGCAAGCGATCAAACGTTTTTATGGTTTTGTCAAGCAAGTTACAGAGGGTCCTTATGGAATGAGCATTCGCGATGTGATGGATACGAGTTGGGAGGACTTGATGGGGGTCTTGGGAAGTCTGGAAACGAGTGAACAAGAAGAAGTGCTTGACTTGGCAGATTTTTTAGAAAGTCTCTAGGTCAAGACTTTACAAATCAAAGGCTTAGGAATATAATAGAGATATGTAAGGGAGGTGGAAGAAATGTCTCGAAAAGAAAAAGCATGTAGAAGATATTGGTTTTGGTTTACCATTTTTATCCTTTATCTTGCTTTTGGCTTGTATTGTATTTGTACAAATTTTGTAGATATCTTTGGTATGCTCTTGCTATCACCCTTTATCTTTGCTTCCCTGCCACTCTATGCTTATCTATTTCTTGGTATGTTTATCTGGGCTTTTATGAACATGGCAATGGATGATTTTTATAAAGAATGATGAAAAGTCCGTAAGGGCTTTTTTCTTTGCTCTGAGGAGTTAGGAAGGAGAACAAGATGGCAAGCGGTACGCCGTTAGGTCAGATGTATATCGAGCTAGGGTTGGACGTGTCAAAGTTCAGTCCTACTCTAACTGGTGCAAAAAACGCTGTAAAGTACTTTCAAAATAATGTCCGTTCTTTGGACAGTACTTTAAAAGGCAATGAAAAAAATGCTAGCTTACTTCAAGCAAAATACAAGACTTTAGGACAAGCCATTGATTCACAACGTAAAGTTTTGGATGAGATGAAGAAAAGTTTTGATAAACTTGAACCGGGGACAGCTAAATTTGACAAGGCTGCTGCTGATATTCAGCGTGAGAATGCTAAGTTGGCAGTAATGGAAGGTCAGCTACGCGGTGTTGAAAAAGCTTTGCAAGATGTGGGGCGTGAAAATAGTTGGTCTGGTAAGATAGATGCCTTGAGCGAAAAATTTGCTAAAGGTGGAGAAAAATTGCGGGCTATGGGCGATGCAATGAAGCCTGTGTCTGCTGCTTTATTAGCTGGTTTTACGCTTTCTACTAAGAAAGCTATTGACTTTGAAAGTCAGATGAATACAACTAAATCTCTGTTAGCAGATACTATTCCAACAGCGGATGAACTGAACAGTACCACACAAAAGCTGGGTGAAAGTTCAAAAAATTGGGCGAAGCAGTATGGGATTTCTACTGCATCTATCAATGAAGGGATGCAAGAAATTATCAAGAAAGGTTTTGATGCCAATCAAACAATCGAAGCCATGCCTGCTATCCTAGACGCTGCAAAGGCGTCTGGTGAGGACTTCAATACGGTTATGAACGCCACTACGAATATTTTGCAACAATTTGGGCTATCTACTCAGGATACAGAGCGAGTAACCAATAGCTTAACCTTTGTCGCCAATAAAACGGCTGCTGGTTTTGCTGATATGGGGGCTGCAATGGAGTATGTTGGTCCCGTTGCTAAAAACGTTGGTATGAACTTGGAAGAGACTGCCGCTGCTGTTGGTCTTTTGTCCAACAATGGTATTGCTGGTGAAAAGGCTGGTACGGCTCTGCGTGGAGCTTTAACAAGGCTACTGAAACCATCAGAGCAAAATGCAAATGCAATGGAGAAGCTTGGTTTTTCTGCAGAAGAATTTCGTAGCGGCGCGATTAAGCTACCTGATATTTTGGATCGTATCAAAAAGAATACGGAAGGGATGACAGATGCTCAGAAATCGGCCTTGATTGCTACAGCCTTTGGTACAGAAGCTCAGACAGCGATGAATATCTTGGTTGACCAAGGTGGAGATGCGTTGCGTAATCTTGCTAACGAAACCAAGGGGGCGACAACTTATACCAAGGATTTAGCAAATGAATTATCTAAGTCTTCTAAAAATGGTGTGGAACGTTTTAAATCTAGTTTAGAAGTTTTACAGATTAACATTGGTCAGAAATTATTACCATTACTAACTCCTGTGATTGATAAGGTGAACCAATTTATCGACTGGCTAAGTAAGGCTCCTCCAGCCGTACAGAGCTTGGCGGTTGGTATTGGTGGTTTTTTGGCTCTGGGCTACCCTTTCTTGAACTTTCTAGGCAATGGGGCGACGGCTCTTAGTATTTTGATAAAACATGCCGGTAAATTAGAAGGACTATTAAAGGGCGGTCTCGGTCTTGCTAAATTGACAGAGCGTGCTGGTAAATTAAAAGGACTTTTACAAGGTGGTCTCGGTCTTGCTAAGGTAGGAAGCGAAGCCACTGTTTTAGCGGAAGGAGCTGGCGCTGCTGCATCTAGTTCTAGTCTCTTGTCTGGAGCCATTGGGGCTTTGACAAATCCTATTGGTTTGCTGGTGGGTGGTGCTGCTTTACTAGCTGGAGGATTGGTCTATCTAGGACATAAGAAAGACGAGGCGCGCATTAAGGCGGAGGAATTTGGGTCTCAGTTGAGTGATACTGCAAGGAAAGAGTTAAGAGATTTCCAAAGTAAGGTAGATGATACCAGTACAGCAGTAGCCAACTTTGGAACCCACGCTGGCGATGCTGAAAAAGTTTCTGAAGCTTTTCGAAAACTTCATGAAGAGGTAGCAGCAGGTGCTGAAAAAGCTAATCAACGTATGGAAGAATTAGCTAAAAAGTTGGGGTTTAGCGATGAAGAAATCGCTAAAATGAAAGTAAAAAATGACCAAGTTGTTTCAAATACCGATGCAATGGCTAATCAGGTCAGTGAAATCTACAAACGTCATAATGGAGACGCTAGCAAGTTTTCTCAAGAAGAAAAAGAAATCGTCTTAAACAACCAAAGAGAGATGATCAAAGCTAGAATCGAAATGATGGAATTATCTGGCGAACAACAAAAGGCTGCGCTTCAGGCTCTGAATGGAGAGATTGGTAGTTTAAATGAAACGCAATTAAAGCACACAAGAGATGTTTTGAAGAAGGCTCTGGATGAAGAAAATCAGTTATACAAAACCTCAAAAGATGGATTGAAACAACTCTTAGATGCCAAACGTATCGATCAAGAAACTTACAATAAAAAAATTCAAGAACTTGAAACAAACCACCAGCAAACCATGGAAGCCTTAGGTACTAAGTATTACCAGGTTATGCAAAACCTTGACGCTAAGGTAAAAGCTCGAACTGGACAAAGCTGGAACTACTGGGAAGAAGCTAAAAAGGTTCTGGAAGAATATGGTTTGTCTTATGAAGTAATCGGTCAAAAGGCAGCAGAAGCTTCTCAAAAAATGGGTGATTCCCATAGCATTCTTGCTAAGTATACTAGTGATATGAGCAAGGAAACGAGAGAAGCGAATGATGCTTGGTCTTTGCTCGTCGGAAACATTGATGAAAACAACAATTTTGTCATTAAATCAAACGTAAAAGAAGTGATTGGGGAAGCGACTAAATCTGCTGAGGGTTGGGAGCAATTGCAATTTATTGTTAAAAATGCGAATATCAACTCAAATGCTCGGGTAACGATTGCTGAAGCTCTCGTTGAGTCTGGTAAGTGGTCAACCATGACACTGGAAGAAAAACAGTTGATTGTCCAAAATCAAGCAGGACTGCAAGCTATCTTTGATAGTGAAAACCATCTTAGAATCTGGAACAGTATGCCTGCTGAAGTCAAGCAACTGCTTTTGGAAAATACAGATGTGATGAATAAGGCTGAGGAAGCTTCCAAAGCGCTCTATAACTATGATGCCTTGACTCCTAAGCAGAAAGAGTTGCTGGCTACGGATGAGAATTTCAGAAAGGCTGTTGCTCGTTCGACTGACACGCTAACAACTTGGAATGCAACTACTCCATTTACAAAAGATTTGAAACTAGATCCTACAAATGTTTTGAACAACGGGCAATTGTCAATCGATAAAATCATGGCTTGGAATCTATCTAATCCAGAGAATAAGTCATTAAATGCTACTGACAATACTAGTGAAGCAGTTGCTAGTGCAAAAGCGAGTGTGAACTCTCCGAAACAGGAAAAACCAATTGATTTACTTGCGAAAGATCAGACTGCAGGCGTTAGAAATGAGACGAGTGCGGCTATTAATGCGATTAAGCAACATAATCCAGTAGATATCCTTGCTAAAAATAGCACTTCCAGTACTGTCAGCGAGGTCAAAAGCGTCGTTAATAGCATTCAAGACAAAACGGTTACAATCAGCGCTCGAGATAATGCTTCTGGCGTGCTTGCAGGCATTAGGTCTTGGATTACTAGGGTAACTGGTGATTTCTTTACCAATGTTTTTGCTAGTCGGCATGCCCACGGTACCAACTATCACCCTGGTGGTCTTGCTATGGTCAATGACCAACGCAATAGTACCTACAAGGAATTGGTTACTCTTCCAGATGGTAGGAGCTTCATTCCTGAGGGGAGGGATGTTCTTCTTCCTCTTCCTAAAGGGGCTAAAGTTTTGCGGGCGGATAAGACCAAACGCTTGATGCGTGAGATGGGGGTCCCTAAATATGCTGCAGGAGTTGGCATTCCGAGTGATGCTAAATTCCTTCGTGAGATGGAAGAAGCACAAGCTAAAATAGTGGTGCAAACAAAAGGAGATACAAATAGTAAAGACAGCGATAAAGTCGTGTCTGAGATAGCGATTCTGAGAGCAAGTATGGAGAAGATCCTTACCGCTATCCTTGAAAAGCCGTCAGATACTTACCTGGACGCTGATAAAATTTCAATGAGCGTCTACCAACGTCAAGGTGCGATTTACGCTAGGGAGGGAATGTAATGTTTTACATGATTATCAATGGTTTCAACACAGCAACTATCCCTCACTGCGTGGTGACGGATTTTGGTCAGGTGGAGGCAGCTAAACCTAGGGTGGTTGAAGATGCTAACCTCTACGGAGCCAACGGAAGTTATCGAGTGCTGGATGGTGGCTATGAGAGTTATGAACGGACTTTTTCGTTCTATATTCCTAAGTTACTGGATGTTTCGACTATCGTGGAGAAATTTCAGCCTAAGGACAATGTGCTGGAGTTTAGCTACCAGTTGGGTTCTGTCTTTTATGCGGATTTTATTGGTGCAACCTATAGCCCTCATGGGATGCATGCCTGGAAGCTAGAGCTTAAGCTGAGTATGCAACCATTCCGTTATCAGAAATCTGTTGAACCTCTGATCTTTACCGCAAGTGGAAATATCAACAATCCAGGCTCTGTCTATAGCGAGCCTGTGATTGAGATTGAGGGAGACGGTGATATTTCTTTGACTATCGGACGGACAACCATGCACTTGACCGTTAGACGAAAAGTGACCATTGATTGTAGGCATAAGAAACAGAATATCTATAATGCAGATGGCGCGGTTCAAAATACTTTACGTAAACGTGGAGGCTTCTTTGAGTTGGCAGTTGGTAATAACGGTCTGGTCTTTACTGGTGCGGTTCGTAAGGTCACAGTTCGGCCGAATTGGAGGTATATTTTATGATTTATCTTACAGAGGGAAATAGGCCTTTAAACGAGGCCTACAATGATGAAATTGTCCATTTTGGGAACAATACCTATCAACTGACCTTTCGTTTTCCTACATCGGATCCCAAGTGGGAATTGCTGAAAGAGGAAACTTTTCTGACTGCAGATGACCTGCATGGTGAGCAGGATTTTTATATTTTTGAGGTTGAAAAGCAACAAGGATATATTCAAGTCTATGCCAATCAGGTTATCAGCCTGTTAAATAACTACATCGTCAGCTCTATTGAGGTTGACCGTGTCAGTGGTACAAGGGTGTTGAGTGCTTTTGCTGGTAGTATTACCAGAGCCAATCCTTTTTCTTTCTTCTCTGATATTGATGATAGGCATACGCTCAATATCAAGGACAAGAATGCCATGGAGGTCTTGGCCAAAGACAAGCATTCTATCCTTGGTCAGTGGGGCGGAGATATGGTGCGAAACGGTTACAACTTACGCTTGTTAAAAAATGGCGGTTCTGAAAATGAATCGCTTTTTATGTACAAGAAAAACTTGTCCAGCTACCAGCACAAGACCTCAACGAAGTCTTTAAAAACTCGGATAACCTTTAAAACGACTGTTAAGGGCGAGGGAGAAAATGCGGTTGACCATGATTATATGGTGGTGATTGACAGCCCCTTACTTGGGAACTACAGCCAAATCTATGAAGATGTCGTGGAGGTCAATGACCAAGACGTGACAGATGAGGCTAGCTTGATTGCATATGGTAAGCAGTATTTTCGGACAAGTATGTGCGACATGCTAGAAGATAACCTTGAAATCTCGGTTGTCGGTCAGAGTGATGTTGCGGTGCAGATGTTTGATGTGGTCAGTATCTACCATGAGTGGTACGGTCTTGATGTTCGTAAGAAAATCACCAAATATACCTATTCGCCAATGGCAAAACGCCTAAAATCAATAGGTTTTGGGACCTTCCAGTCCAGTCTTGCAAATGCGATCGGTGGGATTGTAAATGATGCCGTTTTGAATGAAAGCCGAAATCTGCATCAGATTTTTGAGGAACGTTTGAAAAAGGAAATTGCCAACGCTGACCGTGCGTTTGATGCTGAATTTACTAAGCGTG
>NZ_VMMQ01000087.1:0-26689 GCF_013277295.1 Streptococcus sp. 477 | reverse complement strand
AGTGCTTTGAGCAGCCTGCAGCTAGTTTCCTAGTTTGCTCTTTGATTTTCATTGAGTATAAAATAAGCAAATCAGTAAGAAACCCACGACAAGATAATCCTGACGCGGGTTGTAGTTTCAACAAATGTCAATTGACCTGACTAGCAATCTGTAAGAGTGCCTTTTCAAAAAGGAAACCTTTTTCATAGAGTCCTGTCTTAATCTGATAGTCTGTCTCAATCAAGTAGGAAATTACTTGCTTCAAAAAGCTCAAAGAAAGTCCTCTTGAATCTCTCAGCGCAAACTTGATTTGATAGGGATTAGGATTGCGTCCGAGAAAACTTCCTAGACTACTTGCAATCTGAGATTCTGTTTGCCCAGACTCCGCCAAAATCTTCACCTGAGTAAAAGTCCGAAATTGTCCTAGCATGACTGCAATCAGTTTGATTTCATCTTCACCTTGCAAGGTCAAATCTCTAACCAAATCGCGCGCCTGATCCATCTTTTTAGTCAGAATAAACTGAGTTAAATCAAAAATATTGTCCTGTAAGGTCTTGGGAATTGCGTTAACAATATCCTCTTCCTCGATAACAGAGTCTTCCTTATAGGACTGTAAAAAGAGGAGATTTTTCTGGATTTCGCTAAATTGAAAACCCGACTTGACGAGAAGATTTTCAAAAGAATTATTGGTAAACTGCAGACCTTCTTTCTGGCTCCACTTTTGGAAATACTGGCGTAATTCTTGTTCTTTGGCTTCTACTGCATCAAAGACCTTGGCATCACGCTTAAGTAATTTTACCAGCCGTCTTTTGCTATCCAGCTTTCCTTCCGCAAAGATCAACAACTTGGTTGTTGGTGAAGGGTTATCAAGGTATTCCTCAAACGACTTGAGTTCATCATCTGTTAAAAAGCGTTTCTTGGCTGTTGTGATATCTACAAAATGGTCTAATATCACGATTTTCTCATCCGCAAAGAAAGGAAGGCTGACTAACTCCAGTTCCACATCCTTGTAGACCACTTCTTTCATATCAAAGTAGGCAAAGTTGAGATCAGCAGAATCATAGCCAATCTGTTTCAATACTTGACTCTTCATCACTTCAAACTGACCCTGATCTGTCCCTGTAAAAAGGCTCAGGCTAGGTAAATTTGATAAAGTCAACTTCTGACTCTCTTCAATGGCTCGCATCTTCTCTCCTTTCTTCTGATTTTTCGATTTAATTTAGTCAATATAGCGCAATTTCCCACGGAAATCTTCTAAGCTCTCGTATCCTTTTTCCGCCATGATTGCTTTTAGTTCATTGGTAATGCGGTCAAAGGCACCGACGCCTTCTTTGTGAAGGGTGGTTCCCACCTGCACCATACTCGCTCCACAGAGAATATGTTCAAAGGCATCACGACCAGTCAACACGCCACCTGTTCCAATGATTTGGATCTGGGAATTTAAGCGTTGATAAAAGGCGTGAACATTAGCTAAAGCAGTTGGTTTGATGTATTCTCCACCAATTCCACCAAAACCATTCTTAGGCCGAATAACGACAGATTCGTCTTCTATATAGAGGCCGTTTCCGATAGAGTTAACGCAGTTGACAAACTTGAGCGGATACTTGTTGAAAATAGCTGCCGCTTGGTCAAAGTGAACAATATCAAAATATGGTGGCAATTTAATTCCAAGAGGTTTGGTGAAGTAGGCAAACACCTCTGCCAAAATCCGGTCTGTTGTCTCAAAATCATAGGCAATCTGAGGTTTACCTGGAACATTTGGACAGGAAAGATTTAGCTCAGTCAGACCACGAAAATCACTCTCTTGGACTTTTTTCAAGATAGTATGGGTTTCCTCTGGAGACATTCCAACCAGAGATAAGAAGAAAGTTCGGTTTGGCTCTTTTTCCTGTAAATCCAAAAGATAATCCAAATAATAGTCTAAGCTCTTATTTGGCAAGCCCATAGAATTGATAGAACCAAGTGGGACATCTTGATAGCGTGGCTCAGGATTTCCCTGACGAAAGTCCAAGGTTGCTGTCTTAGTAACAAAGGTTCCTGCCGCTGAGTTTTTGACCTCTTCTAACTCCTCTATCGTCATACAAGCCACACCTGCTGCATTCATCAAGCAATTGTCAAACTCAAAACCAGCAATTTGTGTTTTCGTTGATACCATGATTCTAATCCTCCAGATTCTTTTTATTGCTAATATTATACCATAATTTTAATTCTAGGTTTACTAGATTCTGTGGTTCTATCTATTTATTCGGAAAAGAAAGTCTAGTGCAGAAGTCATGTTATGGAAACAGCTAGTGTATTGGAAGTTTGAACAAGACTTGGGTCACAGACTTTTGAATGAAGTCCAAGCAACAAGGAGAAATCTCAACCATGAGTCCATTCCATGACTCTGTTGCTCTAGAAAACCTTGCAATAGTCAAGTGATAACGAATAAAACTTTGGATTGAAATATCTCCATGATTATCTATTACGAGGAGAAATCTCAACCTTTGGCATTTTTAAAGAAATACATGTAAATCTCTACTTTCGCAAAATGGATTTTCAGAACAGTATCCCAGTATAGTTAAAAACTATAAAAAAGAGAGGAAGTCCCCCTCTTAAGATTTTATTTGACTGCTTCTTTTAAAGCGTCTACCTTGTCCAAACGTTCCCATGGAAGGTCAATATCTGTACGTCCCATGTGTCCATAAGCTGCTGTTTGACGGTAAATTGGACGCTTGAGGTCCAGCATTTGGATAATTCCTGCAGGGCGAAGGTCAAAGATTTGACGGGCTGCTTTTTCAAGCTTGCTTTCAGCTACTGTTCCTGTACCGAAAGTATCGATACGAACAGAAACAGGTTGGGCAACACCGATAGCGTAGGCCAATTGAACTTCTGCCTTCTTAGCAAGACCGGCTGCAACGAAGTTCTTGGCAATATAGCGAGCTGCATATGAGGCAGAACGGTCCACCTTAGTCGCATCCTTACCAGAGAAGGCACCACCACCATGACGAGAGTAGCCACCATAAGTATCTACAATAATCTTACGACCAGTCAAACCTGAGTCCCCTTGAGGACCACCGATTACAAAACGACCTGTCGGATTGATAAAGAATTTTGTCTTATCATCGAGATAAGAAGATGGAATAACTTCTTTGATGACCTTGTCAATCACATCTTGATGGATTTGTTCATTAGTAGCCTCTGGATCATGCTGAGTAGAAATAACGACTGTATCTACACGTACCGGACGGTCATTTTCATCGTACTCAACTGTAACTTGTGATTTTGCATCTGGACGGAGATAGCTAATTTCTCCAGATTTACGAAGTTCTGCCAGACGACGAACCAATTTATGACTGAGTGAGATTGGCAATGGCATGAGCTCTTCTGTTTCATCCACTGCAAATCCAAACATGAGCCCTTGGTCTCCAGCACCGATCAAATCAAGTGGATCTTGGTCTGCATTTCCACGAACCTCCAAGGCTTCGTTAACACCTTGGGCAATATCTGGTGACTGCTCAACAAGTGACGGATGAACTCCCACTGTCTCAGCAGAAAAACCATATTCTGTATTGGTATAACCAATCTCTGCAATGGTATCACGAACCACACGGTTAATATCCACATAGGCATTTGTAGAAATTTCACCAAAAACGTGGACGGAACCAGTATAGACAGCTGTCTCAGCAGCAACGTGCGCCTCTGGATCCTCTGCTAAAATAGCATCCAAAATCGCATCTGAAATTTGGTCTGCAATCTTATCTGGATGCCCCTCAGATACAGATTCAGACGTGAATAATTTACGTTCTGACATAAAAATGTCCCCCCTTAAAAATAGTGTTATAGAGTTACAAAGTACTGGTAGGTATTTTCATTTTCTAAGAGTTACGACGCGAAAGAAATAAAAACGACACTCTTTTATTTCTGAAACTAGTAAGGCGCATAGGGTGACTGCCCTATAGCGGCAACCGTAAAATGACGAGCGACTTTGGAGCCGTCAGTCTTTGCGAGTTACGACGCGAAAGAAATAAAAACAATACTTTTTTATTTCTGAAACTAGTAAGGCGCATAGGTTGACCGTCTTATAGCGGCAACCGTAGAATGACGAGCGACTACTTTGGAGCCGTCAGTCTTTGCGAGTTGCAACTCGCAAGAAAAAATAGAAATACCTACCATCTTATCGGGACTATATAACTTTATCATTATACCATTTTTAAACACAATTTGCAGTCTTTAATGTAGTGTTTCGGTTTAGATAGTTCGTTCTCATAAAGCAAAAAGTTGGAGCTCAGTACTCCAACAATTACTATTAAAATGTTTGGCGTTTTGCTTTACGCTCTGCACGACCTCGAGCGCGATTTTCTGCACGCTTGGTCTTACGGCGCTTTTCATCAACCGCCCATTGAATTTTCTTCTTATAACCCGGTTTGACTTTTTTCTTTTTCTTTTTAACCAGACCAATCATCTCAATATCAAGCTTATCTTGCTTCTTCTCACGATTAGCACGACGATCACGGTCATAGGTATCTTGAAATTCCCCGTCTTTGACCATCTTAGGAGTAAACTTGATTCCCAATTTCTCCAACTCACGGATATCCGAGTCATCGCTTGGTTGATAAAGGGTAATGGCTGTGCCTGGTAGGCCATTGCGTCCGGTACGACCAACACGGTGCACGAAGAAGGATAAGTCTTGCGGAATGGCATCATTGACGACATGGCTAACACCTTCAATGTCAATTCCACGCGCTGCCAAGTCTGTTGAGACAATGTACTCAAAATCCAGATTTTTCACCTGATTCATGATTCGCTTACGTTCACGAGGGGCAATATCTCCATGGATTTTTGCCACCTTCAAGCCTTGAGCAGTCAGGTAAGAATGCAATTCATCAGCACGCGTTTTAGTGTTAACAAAAATCATTGCCAAATAAGGCTGCATCAACTGAGTCAACTGGTAAATTTGAGCATTCTTATCACGTCCCTTGGTCGAAATCAACCAATTATCAATGGTATCAGAAATGACCGTCTTGGTCTTGATTTTCTCCATAACAGGATTTGACAAGTATTTTTTCAAGAATGGTTGCAATTTTTGTGGAATAGTCGCTGAGAAGACCATGAATTTCAGGTCTTTTGGAAGGCTGCCAGCAATCTTATCAACCGTTTCTAAGAATCCCATATCCAAGGTCATATCTGCCTCATCAACCACAAAGGTCTTGGCTTTATGAATAGCTAAATCACCAGATTTAACCAAGTCGTAGATACGGCCTGGTGTTCCAATAACAATATGAGGCTGATTGCTTGCCAATTTTTCAATCTGGCGAGCCTTATCAGTACCACCCACGTAATTAACCACACGAACTTCCACTTCTGAGTGGGCAGCAATCTGACGGGCTGCTTGGTAAATTTGAGTAGCCAACTCACGGCTCGGTGCAGTAATCACTGCCTGTACACTATCACTAGCTTCATCTAATTGCTGGAAAATCGGTAACAAGAAAGTATGAGTCTTACCTGAACCTGTTTTTGATTCACCGACTAGGTCACGACCTGCCAAAACAATGGGAATCAACTTATCTTGCACCTCTGTTGGAGTTGTAAATTTTAACTCCTCCAAGGCTTCTCTAATATAATTTTTAAATTGAAATTTCGTAAATGACATACTATCCTCGATTCTATCTATCTTATCAATTATACCACATTTTATTCCATTTCAGTAGTCTCACTTATTTAGGCTATTTCCAGTAGCTTCTCTAGTCAGAAAAAGGCTGGAATTTTATAATCCCAACCTCTTTTCATACTCAATGAAAATCAAAGAGCAAACTAGGAAACTAGCCGCAGGCTGTACTTGAGTACGGCAAGGCGACGTTGACGTGGTTTGAATTTGATTTTCGAAGAGTATCAGTTATTATTTCCAGTTTAAAACAGCATTCAAGCCATAGTGATCACTGACTTGTGGACTCTTGTTACCATCAAATACGACATGTAAATTTTCCACCTCTAACTCTTTGGTAGTAAAAACATAGTCGATTCGAAGGGGTTCTGTGTTCCCTTTCCATCCATCAATTTCTGGTGGAACAGTATAGCTACCACTTTTCTCTTGAGCATCTTCAAATGCGTCTTGTAAGCCTAATGGACTAGCTAAAATAGCTTGGTAGCCTTCCTTACCTGCTGGATTGTTGAAATCTCCAGCTAGCAAAAGTGGCTTGTTTAGTTCTTTCAAGACAGCTTCAAATCGTGCCCATTCTTCTTGGAAACCTTTATCCCACCAAGAAAGGTGGACACTTGCAACTGCAAGCTCCTTACCATCAACTACAGTTTCAGCCACGGCAACACGGCGAGTATGATAGTCTGTTGGATCATCCACATCTGAAACTAAAATTTCTCTGGCTTCAATAGGTGTTTTAGACAAGATAGCTACACCTTCGTGGTAGCGATCATAACCGATATGGTTATAGGCCCAAGTCCAGTAGTAATTTTTCCCTTGCTCAGACAACTTTTCAACCAAAAGTCTAACATAGTGATCTTGGTGAATAGGCTCAGCTGCTGGCAAAGGTTGATAAAGATCATTGACCTCCACCTCTGACGAGGTGATCTCCTGATTGATTTCTTGGAAACAAATCAAATCATAGTCCTTTTCAAGAATATCCTGAAGCAAAATCTGGAATTTTTCCTCTGCTTCTTTCTCCATCCAACTATGAGTATTGAGTGTTAAAAATTTCATTCTTTTCTCCCAAAATAAGAGGTTGGAATACAGCTTCCAACCTCAAGTATATTACAATTCTACTTTAGCAACTGCTGTTTTAGCTGCAAGAGAACCTGTTTTTTCTAATTTAACTGATTTAATTGCATCACCATTTGTGAAGACAACTACTGTTGAAGTTTCACGTCCTGCTGCACGGATAGCATCCAAGTCAGCTGTGACAAGGAGATCTCCTGCTGCAACTTTTTGTCCTTCAGCAACATGAACTGTAAATGGTTTACCTTCAAGACTTACTGTGTCCAAACCAATGTGAACCAATACTTCAAGACCTGCTTCAGTCACAATACCAAGAGCATGTTTTGTTGGGAAGATACTTGATACAGTACCTGAAGCTGGAGATACAATGTTTCCATTTGCAGGTTCTACTGCAAATCCATCACCCATCATTTTTTGAGCAAATACTGGATCTTTTACTTGTTCCAAAGCAACAACTTGACCGTCTGCTACTGAGTAAACTTCCTCAGTAAAACCTTTGAAGTGAACAGTGTTTTGTTGTGCTTCAGTCATTTGGCTTGGAAGAGTTTCAGGAATGATTTCACCTGAATCAAGGATATCTTGGATATCAGATTTCAATACGTCAGCTTTTGGTCCATAGATAGCTTGAACCCCTTGTCCTTTCATGACAAGACCCATAGCTCCTTCTGCTTTCCATTGTTCTGCGTTTCCTACTTTATCTGCATCTTTAACAGTTACACGAAGACGAGTCATACATGCGTCAACATCAACGATGTTTGCACGTCCACCAAGAAGGTTAATAATGTTTACAGCTTGAGAACCTGCTGCAACTTTCACTTCGCTGCTAGATTCTTCTGAACCTTCAGCAGTTTCGTAGTTTCCGTTACGCCCTGGAGTTGCGTAGTTGAATTTTTGAATCATGAAGTTTGCGATAAAGTACATGATTACAGCAAAGAGAACAGTTACCCAAACGAAGTTAACGATATCCATACCGATACCAGCACTGATTGCAATAGGTGTACGAGTCAAGAACTCGATTGAACCGAATGAGTGCATACGTAGGTTTACAACGTCAGCCATAGCGAAGGCAGCACCTTGAACAAGTGAGTAAACAAGATACATAGGTGTTGCTACAAACATGAACATGTATTCGATTGGTTCAGTAACCCCTGTCAAGAATGTTGCAAGAGCTGTCGCAATCATCATACCTTTGTATTTATGTTTCTTGTCAGCATCAACATTACGGTAGATAGCCACAACTACACCCATCAAGATACCGAATGAACCGATCATTTGTCCAACTTTAAAACGAGCTGGGTGAACAGTATCTAACAATTGTTGGTAGTGACTTGCATCTGTACCTTTGAGGTTTACAAGGTCTGTTACCCATGCAAGCCATAGTGGGTCTTGACCGAATACTTGAGTACCTTTAGCTGCACCAGTTAAAATGTCATAAGTACCACCAAGAGCTGTGTAGTTCATTGGGATAGTCAACATATGGTGAAGACCAAATGGCAAGAGCAAACGTTCCAAAGTACCATACAAGAATGGTGCAAGGATTGGTGCAGTTTCTTGTGAGTTGGCAATCCAAATACCAAAGCTATTGATACCAGTTTGCACAAGTGGCCAGAAAGCTGAAAGTAGAATTGCAGCAATTACTGAACGAAGAATAACTACAAATGGTACAAAACGTTTTCCGTTAAAGAATGAAAGTGCATCAGGAAGCTTACGGAAGTTATAGTATTTATTGTAAGCAGTTGCTCCAATAAAACCAGAAATAATCCCTACGAATACACCCATGTTAAGTGCTGGAGCTTCCATAACACTAATGAAGTAATCAGCAACTTTGATTGATCCACCAAAGAGAGTTGTTACCATAGCTTCTGGATTCTTCAACATGTCTCCTGATACACCAAAGATTGTACCAGTGATACGGTTGATTAGGATAAAGGCAAGACCTGCCGCAAACGCACCACCAGCACGTTCCTTAGCCCAGCTTCCTCCAATAGCGAGGGCAAACAAGATATGAAGGTTAACGATAACCCCCCAACCGATTTGCTCTAGGACACCACCAGTAATAACGAGTGGAGCAAAGTTAGGGTTAATCATCACGATAGACTTACCGATTGAAATCATCAAACCAGCAGCCGGCATAACCGCGATAACCACCATCAAAGCCTTACCGAATTTTTGCCAAAATTCGAAAGACAAGACATTTTTGAATGTATCTTTCATCATTCAAATCTCCTTTATTTTTATTTAGGCAAACGTTTTACGAAAACGTTTGCACCTTTTATGATTTAATTATACCACTTTAATTTTTTTTGTAAAGGCTTTTATTCAAAAAAATCCTCTTTTTTCAAAAATTTTCTAGGTGCTAAATTTCAAGTTCAAATTAGCCATCAAGAATCTTCTCTGAGCAACTTCTTTATACTCTTCGAAAATCTCTTCAAACCACGTCAGCGTCGTCTTACCGTATATATGTGACTGACTTTCTACAACCTCAAATCAGTATTTTGAGCATCCTGTGGCGAGCTACCTAGTTTGCTCTTTGATTTTCATTGAGTATTAGAAGTCCCTTTTCTAAAATTTTTGTAGCAAAAAAGGAGATTTTACAACCTCCTCATAAAAGTAATTATTTTACCTAAATTTTCAAGAATCGACGCATGGATATTCCTGATCCCAGTGAACCAATAAAAATTCCAATCACAAATAGTAGGGCAATCATCAACGGACTAAATAAATCTGGACTAATCATAGATAGATTTTGTCCTACCAACGATTTGTTAACAGATTGGTAAACCATTTGATAAACAATAAAGACCAAAACAGATGGTGCGATAGCTCCCAATAAACCGATAAAGGCTCCTTCTAACAAGAACGGTCCACGAATATAACTGTTTTTAGCTCCGACCAAGCGCATGATTTGAATTTCGCGACTGCGGGAAATAATAGTAATACGAATGGTATTTGAAATCAAGAAAACTGCGACAAAAATTAACAAGGCAGCAATCCCTAGTCCCCAAACACGGATAAATGAAGCTAACTTGAAGAGTCTTTCTGTATTGGCACCGCCATCTTGAACCTCAGAGACACCTTCAATTTTTTTAGCATCTTCGGCTATAGTTTTTACATCATTTGGAGTATTTGCCTCTACAATATAGGCATCATAGAGAGGATTGGCATCTCCTTCAAAGATTTTCCAGTTATCTCCCATTGTCTCGGTTAACTTTTCATATTGTTCTTCTTTACTTGAAAAGGTAACACTCTTAACCGTAGACATGTTCTTCAAAGAATCATATACCTTGTGGTAGTCATTATTTGTAACAGTTTGACCTTCTTTTTCAATTGTCTGACTGTTATCTTCCACATCCTTTCGGATATAAACTACTACACGGACATTATTTTCAATATCTGTAGCTAGTTTCGCTGTATTAAAAATAACAGATGCAAATATTGCCACCAAGGTCAAAGTAATCATGACTGAACTGACAGCAGCTACTGTCATCCAACCATTTCGTTTCAAACTTTTTAAGGCTTCAAATAAATGGCGAAAAAATCTACTAATCATCGTATCCATACTCTCCTTTTGATTCGTCACGAACAACACGGCCATTTTCAATGGCAATGACACGGTGGCGCAAGGTATTTACAATCTGGCTATTATGAGTCGCCATCAAAATAGTTGTCCCTTGTAGGTTAATCCGTTCCAAGAGATTCATAATTTCCCATGAATTATCAGGGTCCAGGTTTCCTGTTGGTTCATCGGCTATCAATACTTTTGGATTGTTTACAATAGCACGTGCAATCGCAATCCGCTGTTGCTCTCCACCTGAGAGCTCATTTGGGAAAGAACGAACCTTGTGCTTCAACCCAACCAAGTCTAAAACTTCCATCACACGTTTTTTGATATTACGGCGATTTTCCCCGATTACTTCCATAGCGTAAGCAATATTTTCATAGACAGTTTTCTTTGGTAACAATTTATAATCCTGGAAGACAACCCCAACACTACGACGTAGAAGCGGGACATCTTTCTTTTTGATCTTAACCAGATTAAAACCAGCAACTGATAGGCTTCCTTTATCGATTTTTACTTCACGATACAGAGAACGAATAAAGGTTGACTTCCCTGCTCCTGAAGGTCCTACGATGTAAGCAAATTCCCCCGGTTGAACGCTGACCGAAACACCGCGTAGGGCAGTCGTTCCGTTGTCGTATTTTTTAACGACATCTCTCATTTCAATGATTGACATGTGAGTTCCTTTCTATCTTAGCTGATTCGCCACTTGAGATAGGCATCGATAAAACCATCTAGGTCTCCGTCCATAACCTTATCTACCTGAGCAACCTCAAAGCTAGTTCGGTGATCTTTTACCATAGTATAAGGAGTGAAGACATAAGAACGGATTTGGCTTCCCCATGTGATTTCTTTTTTCTCACCCTTGAGGGAATCTACCTCCGCAGCTTTCTTTTCTTGCTCCATTTGATAGAGCTTAGCCTGCAACATCTTCATGGCACGATCTCTATTTCCATACTGGGTACGATCCACTGTTGATTGAACAACAATTCCAGTTGGAATGTGGGTTAAACGTACACCTGTTGAAACCTTATTGACATTTTGTCCACCGGCACCACCTGAACGGAAGGTATCCATCTTGATGTCATCTTCCCGGATTTCCACTTCAATGGTATCGTCCAACTCAGGCATCACTTCTACGGATGTGAAAGATGTATGGCGACGTTTGGCAGAGTCAAATGGTGAAATTCGCACCAAACGGTGTACCCCCATTTCTGACTTGAGAAGACCATAGGCATTAGGCCCTTCAAATGATAAGGTTACTGACTTGATACCAGCTTCATCCCCTGCTTGGTAATCCAATACTTCCACTTTAAAGCCTTTAGCATTACCATAACGAGTATACATACGAAGCAACATATCACCCCAGTCCTGAGCCTCAGTACCACCAGAACCTGGATGGATTTCCAAGATGGCATTGTTGTGGTCATAAGGTTCTGACAAGAGTAGAGTCATCTCATAGCTGGTCATCATCTTATCAAGTTCGGCTAACTGCTCTACCAGTTCTTCTTGAACTGACTCGTCTTCAGCTAAAAAGTCCAATAAAATTTCGACTTCATCCTGCAACTCTTCCATTTTGTGGAAGGTGTTATAGGTGTTTTTTAATTCATTTAATTCTTGCGACGTTTTTTGGGCCGCAATATTATCATTCCAAAAATCAGGTTCTGTCATCTTGTTTTCCAAGATGGCAATCTCTTCCTCTAGCCCTTCGAGGTCAAAGAGACCCCCTGAAAGAAGCTAATTTTTCACGATTTGCGTCAATTTTTTGACGGATTACTGAAATGTCCATAAATACTCCTTTTTTACATCATTTCATTATAGCATATTTTATCATTTCTTTCCATCTTTTGCTATAATCCCTTTTTTATGAAAAAAGAAGCCTTTCGGCTTCCCTTCTTACAAGACTTTTGCTGAAGTGCGAGTGATTTCTTCCACTTGAATACCATTTGCTTCAAATTTTTCTTTCAAGGCTGGTAAATCAATTGATCCATCGATTTGCACTTCGATAATGACCTTACCATCCTTACGCGGAATATTGACTGTATGGGAGATATTCAAATTTTCTTCAACGATTAGAGAAACAATCTTACCAAGAACGCCAACTTCATCTTCTGTAACAAAGCGCACACGAATTCCTTCTTCTCCATAACCAGCAATTTCAAGAAAGGCTTGGAAAACGTCACGGTCCGTAATAACCCCATAGACTTGATGGTTATCTACTACAGGAAGAATACCAATCTTGTTTTTCAACATCAGATAAGTTGCATCTTCTAGACTCGCATAGCCTGAAACAGTGACAACATCGCGAATCATGACATCTTTTACTTTTGTCTTATTTAGAAGATAATTCATCTCATAGATAGAAAGACTGGTTGCTTTTGATGGGCTAGCTTGGGCAATGGTTCCCTCAGTTACCAAACCAACCAATTGATCATTTTCGATAACAGGCAAGCGGTGCAACCCTTGCTCTCTCATCAAATCTGCTGCATGAGATACTGTTGTATCTGGACTAATATAAACTACCTTGCGGGTCATAAAATCTTTAACTGCCATGAGACTTCTCCTTTTCTATTCTTATCCCTATTATACAATCTTTTTGCAAATCTATCAAACGCTTACATTTCTTTTTCAAAA
This sequence comes from Streptococcus sp. 477, assembly GCF_013277295.1. NCBI lineage: Bacteria > Bacillati > Bacillota > Bacilli > Lactobacillales > Streptococcaceae > Streptococcus > Streptococcus sp. 477. The sequence goes on along the minus strand of NZ_VMMQ01000087.1, from coordinate 13,808 downwards.
TTCAGAAAAGTATGAATAAGCTAGCAAAAAGAGCTCTGAAATCGAGCTCTGTGAATGAAGGTAAGATACGTTTCATTCGATTTTTTCAATTATTAGAAATTAACCTTTTAATGTAGATGATGATTACTTCGTAATCTCCATCTGCAACCTAAACTAGTCTCCCAGACTAGTTTAGCCACCTAGATATGCTTTTCTGACTTCTTCTGATGAAGCGAGTTCTTTTCCTGTTCCTGATAGGACGATTTTTCCTGTTTCCAATACATAGCCTCGGTCAGAGATTGCAAGTGCTTTATTGGCATTTTGTTCAATCAAGAGGACGGTTGTTCCTTGTTGCTGGATATCTTGAATGATATCAAAAATCTCTTGGATAAAGATTGGGGCAAGTCCCATTGATGGTTCATCTAAAAGAAGAAGTTTTGGTGTTGACATAAGAGCGCGTCCCATGGCAAGCATTTGTTGTTCCCCCCCTGAAAGAGTAGCTGCATCTTGGTTCTTCCGTTCTTCAAGACGTGGGAAGCGTGAAAAGACCTTCTTCAAGTTAGCTTGATTTTCTTCACGATTTTTCTTCAAAAAAGCTCCCATTTCAAGATTTTCCATAACAGTCAAGCCAGGAAAGACGTGGCGTCCTTCTGGAACTTGTGAAAGACCACCTGCCACGATTTTCTGAGCCGGCATTTTTTGGATTTCTTGACCTAAAAATTCAATCTTTCCAGAGCTTGGTCTAACCAAACCTGACAAGGTACGGAGAATGGTTGTTTTACCAGCACCATTGGCACCGATAAGGGAAACAACTTCTCCTTCATTCACTTCAAAGCTTACATCACGGACTGCTTGGATCATACCGTAATGCACAGAAAGATTATCAACTTTTAACATAGACATTAGGCTTCACCTCCTAGATAAGCTTCGATAACGCGTTTATTGGTCTTAATTTCGTCTGGAGTTCCTTGAGCAATTAAACGACCATATTCAAGTACGTAGATACGTTCTGTAACTTCCATGACCAGATTCATATCGTGTTCAATCAGCATGATTGTAATCTTAAATTCATCTTTGATGCGACGAATTAACTCAGTCAATTCCGCTGTTTCCTGCGGGTTCATACCTGCGGCTGGTTCATCTAAAAAGAGAATTTTAGGTTCCGTAGCGAGGGCACGAACAATTTCCAAACGACGTTGTTGTCCGTAGGCAAGATTTTTAGCGAGAGTTTCTGCATCACCATCCAAATCAAAGATTTTCAACAATTCCAAAGCTTTAGCCTTTAATTCTTTTTCACTCTTGTAAAAAGCTGGTAAGCGTAAGAAACTAGCAAAAACATGTTGTTTGTGATGGTTGCCAAAGGCAATCAAAACATTGTCTAAAACTGTTAAATCTTTAAAGAGACGGATATTTTGGAATGTACGTCCAAGTCCCAAAGAAGCAATCTTATAAGGTGACTTTCCATTCAAAAGGTGGCCATCTAGGGTTACTGTTCCCTCGCTTGGTTCATAAACACCCGTCAAGAGGTTGAAAAGAGTGGTTTTCCCAGCTCCGTTTGGACCGATTAGTCCAACCAGTTCCCCTTCGTTCAATTCAAGAGTCACATCTCCAACAGCTGTTAGACCGCCAAAATGTTTGGTTAACTGTTTTACTTCAAGTAATGCCATTAGTTTTGTTCCTCCTTCTTAGATTTTTTAAAGAAACGTGATAGGCTCAATTCCCATGTTCCAAGGAGTCCACCTGGTCTGAAAATCATTACCAAGACCAAGGCCAAAGCGTAAATAATCATACGCACGCTAGCAACATCTTGGAGAAGCATATTCAAAATCCCCAGAACAATAGCCGAAACAATGGCACCTGTAATGGAGCCAAGTCCACCAAATACAACAATAATCAATACGTTGATTGAGTTAATGAATGTGTAATCTTTCGGTACAACTGAACCGATAAATCCTGCCTGAAGTGACCCTGCAATACTTGCAGTAATGGCACCAAAGACAAAAGCGATGATTTTAATTTTAGTTGTATTAACACCGACTGACTCTGCAGCGATTTCATCTTCACGAACGGATAGGGTTGAACGTCCAATTGGACTACGCAAGAAGTTCAAGGTTGCAATGGTTGTAATCACGACAAAGAAGTATACCATTTGCCAAGTTGTAAAGTTAGGAATTCCCAAGATACCTGCCGCACCATTTGTAAGGCTTCCGCCATTGATGATAAAGATACGGATAATTTCAGAAACACCTAGAGTTGCTACTGCAAGATAGTCCCCCTTCAAACGCAAGGTTGGAATTCCGACAAGTAAGGCAACTGCTCCTGAAAGCAAAGCGCCTATAATCATAGCTCCAAAGAAGGCACCGTAGGTTGGTGATTTAGAACCAATAATAGCTGCAGCATAGGCACCAATCGCCATGAAACCAGCATGACCAAGTGAAAATTGTCCTGAAAAACCAACGATTAAGTTGAGACCAACAGCAAGAATAATATTAATTCCAATTTGTTGTAAAATCTGTACATAGAATAGATTGAGTACTCCGACTGAAACCAGTACACTAATCAAGCCATAGCCAGCTAACAAAAGGAGTAACCATAGAATATTAACTTTTAAATTTTCCTTCATCGTTTACACCTTCTCTTTCACATTTTTACCAAGGATACCAGCTGGGCGGACAATCAAGATCAACAACAAGATTCCATAAACAATGGCATCACGGAAGTCTGACATTCCAAAGGCTGTCGCAAAGGTTTCCAATAGACCAATCACAAAGCCACCAAGAGCCGCACCAGGAATGATTCCGATACCGCCAAGTACTGCGGCAACGAAAGACTTAAGACCTGGAGTAACCCCCATCAAAGGCTCAAGAGAGTTATAATAAAGGGCAATCAGAACACCAGCCGCACCCGCAAGAGCTGAACCCAAAGCAAAGGTAAAGCTGATAGTACGATTTACATTGATCCCCATCAATTGTGCCGCATCGCTATCTACTGATACTGCACGCATGGCTTTCCCCATCTTGGTCTTTTGGACAATGACCTGTAACAAAATCATCAAAATCAAGGAAATGGCCAAGATCATTAACTGCACGTTTGTTAGGCTAACTGGTCCCAAATCATAGCGAACTGTTTGAATCGCTTGAGGGAAGGCACGGGTATTGGCACCAACCAGATAGACCATGCCATACTCCAGTAGGAAAGAAACCCCAATAGCTGTAATCAAAACAGCAATACGAGTAGAGTGGCGCAAAGGTCGGTAAGCAAGGAACTCAATCACGACACCAAGAATGGCTGTCGCTAGCATGGCTACAATAAGCGCTACAAAGAAATTCATTTGGAAAGAATTGATCAAGAAATAACCGATAAAGGCTCCCATCATATAAATATCACCGTGGGCGAAGTTGATGAGCTTGATAATTCCGTAAACCATGGTATATCCTAGGGCTAACAGCGCATAAACACTACCTAGAATCAAACCATTTACTAGTTGTTGGAGCATAAGATTCACTCTTTCTATTTAATTCCGAGGGTTTTCCCTCACTTTTTGATAGGTTCTTAAACATCGAAACAGGGAGTGAGTCCGAGGCTCATTCCCTATTTCAACATTTTCTATTATGGTTTTACAACTTCTGCTGCTTCAACCTTACCATTGTTCATGGTCATCATGTAAGCAGTTTTGACTGTGTTGTGGTCTGCATCGAAGCTTGTTTGACCAGTTACACCTTCAAAGTCTTTTGTTTTAGCAAGGTTATCCTTGATTTCACCAGAGTTCTTAGCACCTTTTGCTGCGTTTGCTACAAGGTGAACTGAGTCATAAGCCAAGGCTGCAAATGTTGAAGGCTCTTCATTGTACTTAGCACGGTATGCGTCAAGGAAGGCTTTAGCTTTAGCTGAAACTTCTACAGTAGTTGAGAAGCCTGAGATAAAGTAGATATTTGATGCTTTTTCAGCAGTTGCTTGTTGTACAAACTCTTCACCGTTGAATCCATCACCACCAACGATTGGTTTGTCAATTCCCATACCACGCGCTTGGTTTACAATTTTACCAGCTTCAGTGTAGTAACCTGGGACGATGATAGCATCAAAGTCTTTCCCTTTCATTTTTGTAAGGGCTGCTTGGAAGTCTGTGTCGCCTGCTACGAAAGTTTCATCTGCAACGATTTCACCTTTGTAAGCTTCACGGAAGGCTTTGGCAATCCCTTTAGCATAGTCACTGGCATTGTCAGTGTAAAGAACGACTTTCTTAGCTTGCAATTTATCAGTAACATAGTTTGCAATAATTTTTCCTTGGAAGCTATCTTGGAAAGTTCCAATAAAGAGGTAATCTTGACCTTTAGTCAATCCATCTTGAGTCGCACTTGGTGAAATCAATGGAACACCTGCTTTTGTAGCGTTCGCTACCGCAGCTGCAGTTGCACCAGATGTCGCAGGTCCTACGATTGCTGATACCTTAGATTGGGTTACAAGGTTAGTTGTTACTGAAGCCGCCTCAGCTGTTTCAGACTTGTTATCTTTATCGACTACTTCGATTTGTTTTCCATCGATACCACCTGCAGCATTGATTTCGTCAACAGCAAGTTGGGCACCTTTTTGTTCAGATGTTCCGTAGGCAGCTACGGCACCAGTTTCTTCGAAGTTAAATCCAATTTTGATTGTCTTTTCCTCTACTGTGTTACCAGCAGCGTTTGACGCTCCAGACTTCACTTCTCCACAGGCTGCAAGAAGTGCTACACTTGCAAGCGCCACAAACGATAGGGCAAATTTTTTCTTCATCTTTTTTGTCTCCTTATTTCTTAAATAAATAGCATGTTAAGAATATACCGAATTATCAGAAAATTGTCAACACTTTTCTTGAACTTTTTCGATGATAACGTTTTCCTCTCGATAAAGATTGCCCACAAAGGGTGTTTCCAGCTCTTGGATATGACAAACTCTAACTTTTTTTATAAATTTTTCCTTGCTCAAGCGCCCGACCAATTGCTCCACTTCTTGAGTTGGAACATAGAGTTGTAAGTAACGATGTTTCTTGGAATGATAGGTAATATCTCCATAATCCTGCAATTTTTTGGCATCACGATTATAGTAAAGATAGATAATCAAGCCAGATCGCTTGACTTTTTCAAACATGGTAAATCCTCTTTCTAAGAAATCTCTCCCTATTATACCAAAAAAAGCAAACCCAGTCGAGTTTGCCTTCTATCATCATTAATTCAATGAATTGTTGGCCATGATTTCATCAATAAAGCCATATTCAAGTGTTTCTTGAGCACTCATCCAGTTATCGCGTTCTGCATCTGCGTGAACTTTTTCGATTGACTGACCTGAATTTTCAGCCAAGATTTTTTCCAAGGTATTACGAGTTTTGAGCAAGTGTTCTGCAGCGATCGCCATATCGGTTTGTTGAGTACCACCACCTGTACCACCCATTGGTTGGTGAATCATGTATTCAGCATTTGGAAGCATGAAACGTTTGCCTTTTGCTCCACTTGATGCGATGACAGTCCCCATAGATGCAGCCATCCCCATCACGATGGTTTGGACATCTGCCTTGATAAAGTTCATGGTATCAACGATTGCCAAACCAGCTGAAACAGAACCACCTGGTGTATTGACATAAAGGTAAATATCTTTTGTACTATCTTGGGCATCCAAGAAAAGCAATTGGGCAATAACAGAGTTGGCCATATTGTCTTCAACTGGACCTGTCAGCATAATGATGCGGTCTTTAAGAAGACGTGAGTAAATATCGTAAGAACGTTCTCCACGGCTTGTTTGTTCAATAACTACAGGAATCATTTATTTCTCCTTTTGAGTTTTATTTTTGTTGGTCAAATGACTGAAGATAAGACTATTATAATATCTTGGTCAAAAAAGGTCAAATTTTTGCTCTGTTTTCATTAGACAGAAACAAAAATTCAACCTCCTTTCACGACTGGAAATCCTTTTCCAAGTCAATCTCTTTTTAATTTTATTTAGTACCGAACAAGCGGTCTCCAGCATCTCCAAGACCTGGAACGATATATCCGTGTTCGTTCAAACGTTCATCCAAGGCTGCTGTAAAGATTTCTACATCTGGATGAGCTTCTTGAAGGGCTTTAACACCTTCTGGAGCAGATACAAGGCAGACAAATTTGATATTTGATGCGCCACGTTTTTTAAGAGAATCAACAGCCAAGATTGCTGAACCACCTGTTGCCAACATTGGGTCTACGACAAAAATTTGACGTTGGTCAATGTCCTCAGGCAATTTCACCAAGTATTCAACTGGTTGAAGTGTTTCTTCATCACGGTACATACCGATATGGCCAACTTTAGCAGCTGGAACCAAGCTCAAGAGCCCATCAACCATCCCGATACCTGCACGCAAGATTGGAACAATGGCCAATTTCTTACCTGCCAATTGTTTTTGAACTGTTTTTGTAATTGGTGTTTCGATTTCCACATCTTCTAGTGGAAGATCACGAAGTACTTCATACCCCATCAACATTGCAATCTCATCTACTAGCTCACGAAAAGCTTTTGTAGAAGTATCTGTACGACGCAAGATTGACAATTTGTGTTGAATCAGCGGGTGATTAATAACTTCAATTTTTCCCATTTTTGGAATTCCTTCTTTCAATTTATTCTTCTTATTATACCAAAAAACGGTTTAAAAATCTTTCTAAACCATTTATTTTTGATAATTTTTACATTAGATCAGCCTCTTTAAGAGCTTCCTGTACTGTCTCAAGTGGTAAATGAGTCAATTCTGTTCCCTTTTCTTGATAGAGGTATTGGGCGTAGTCATCCATTCGGTACTGGTTGATATAAACCACGCGCTTGCAACCGACCTGCAATAATTGTTTGGTACAGTTGAGACAAGGAAAATGGGTTACATAGGCTGTAAAACCTTTTGGAACACCACGTTCTGCACCTTGAAGGATAGCATTGACCTCAGCGTGAAGGGTGCGAACACAGTGGCCTTCGATGACCAGACATTCGTGGTCAATACAATGCTCAGTCCCTGACACCGAACCATTGTAACCAGTGGAAATAACCTTATTATCCTTTACCAGAATTGCGCCCACTTTGGCACGTTTACAAGTGGAACGATTGGCAATTAGTAGGGCTTGGGCTGCAAAATACTCATCCCAGGCCAGTCTTTTTTCAGTCATATCTCTTCTCCTTTTTCTCTATTTTTTAAAAAATGGTAACCGTAAATCCGCTATCTTTTCAGCAGGTACCTTCATGCCATCCTTGATCCATTTTAAAAGGACTGAGACGATGGCTGAACTCCAGAAGGAATGAAGATAAGAGCTGACACCTTTTGATTTTCCATGGTATTTTTCTAAAAATTCCTGCATGGCTTGGACAAAGATTTTTTCCAGATGGTAATCCAAGGCCAGTTGAATCACTCTGGCTTCCTTTCTGGCCTCTCGGAAAAGGTGAACCCAGACCAGATAAAGGTCTGTCTTTAAATCATAATGATGCAACTGTTCCATAATATTATGGACAGTTCGTTTAAAGACGCTTTCTAAAATTTCCTCTTTGGAGTCATAATTGCGGTAAAAGGCCGCACGCGAAACACCTGCACGTTTGACCAATTCAGAAATACTAATCTTGGTCAGTTCCTTTTTTTCCAAGAGTTGCAAGAGGGCTGTTTCAATGGCTTCTCTGGTTAATAAATTGGATTCTTGGTTTGATTTTCTGAGATTTTCAAGAGACTTTTCAGAGATTCTACGTTCAGACATAACATTTTCTTTCTACTTGTCACAACAGACGGATGAGGCTTTTGTTTCAAGGGTTTTCATGATATAATTGTAAAAAAAGACAGAACCTTTGTCAATGTATAACTGACAAAGATGGAGAATTTCTATGACTTGGAAGATTATTGCTGACTCTGGTTGTGATTATCGTCAACTGCCAACACCAGCTATTAACACAACCTTTGTAAGTGTCCCCTTAACCATTCAAGTAGCTGATCAGGTCTTTGTTGATGATGCCAGTCTTGATATTGACCATATGATGGAAACCATGTATGCAACCGCAGAAGCTTCAAAATCAGCTTGTCCAAGCCCAGATGATTATTTGCGAGCATTTGAAGGAGCCAAAAACATTTTCCTAGTAACCATCACTGGTACTCTTTCTGGCAGCCACAATAGTGCGCAACTGGCCAAGAATATTTATCTGGAAGACCATCCTGATACTAAGATTCATGTAATTGATAGTTTGTCTGCTGGTGGGGAAGTTGACTTGCTCGTAGAAAAATTGAATGATTTGATTGACCAGGGCTTGTCTTTTGAAGAAGTGGTTGAAGCTATCACCGCCTATCAAGAAAAAACCAAGTTGCTCTTTGTCCTAGCTAAAGTCGATAACTTGGTGAAGAACGGCCGTTTGAGCAAGCTTATCGGTACGGTCGTTGGCCTTCTAAATATCCGTATGGTTGGGGAAGCTAGTGAAACTGGAACCCTCGAATTGCTACAAAAAGCAAGAGGAGCAAAGAAGTCAGTTCAAGCAGCCTATGAAGAGTTAGTGAAAGCAGGATATGCTGGTGGCCGTATTGTCATGGCCCAACGCAATAACGAGAAATGTTGCCAACAGCTTTCAGACCGAATCCGTGAAACCTTCCCACAGGCGGATATTAAAATTCTCCCAACATCTGGTCTCTGCAGTTTCTATGCAGAAGATGGCGGTCTGCTGATGGGCTATGAAATTGATTAATTGCATTCTTGACAAGAGGTAACCATCATCTCTTGTTTTTTTGTGGTACAATAGAGCTATGAAACATTTTGATACTATTGTCATCGGTGGAGGACCTGCTGGTATGATGGCTACGATTTCCAGTAGCTTTTATGGACAGAAAACCCTCCTCATCGAAAAAAATCGGAAACTTGGAAAAAAATTAGCTGGGACTGGTGGGGGACGTTGCAATGTGACCAACAATGGTAGCTTAGACAACCTGCTAGCTGGAATTCCTGGAAACGGACGCTTTCTTTACAGTGTTTTCTCCCAGTTCGATAATCATGACATCATCAACTTTTTTACAGAAAATGGTGTTAAACTTAAGGTCGAAGACCACGGACGCGTCTTTCCAGCCAGTGACAAGTCTCGGACTATTATCGAAGCTTTGGAAAAGAAAATCACCGAACTAGGTGGTCAAGTTGCTACTCAAATAGAAATCGTTTCTGTTAAAAAAGTAGATGACCAGTTTGTCCTTAAGTCAGCGGATCAAACCTTCACTTGTGAGAAACTCATTGTCACAACAGGTGGTAAGTCTTATCCTTCGACTGGTTCGACTGGTTTTGGTCACGAGATTGCTCGCCATTTTAAGCATACCATCACCGATCTTGAGGCTGCTGAAAGTCCTTTATTAACAGATTTTCCACATAAAGCCTTACAAGGGATTTCTCTGGACGATGTGACCCTAAGTTATGGTAAGCATGTCATCACTCATGATTTACTCTTTACCCACTTTGGTTTGTCAGGTCCTGCTGCCCTACGCATGTCTAGCTTTGTCAAAGGTGGGGAGGTTCTCTCACTCGATGTTTTGCCTCAACTTTCTGAGAAGGACTTGGTTACATTTCTAGAAGAAAATCGGGAAAAATCCTTGAAAAACGCTTTAAAAACCTTGTTACCAGAACGCTTGGCCGAATTTTTTGTACAAGGATATCCTGAAAAAGTCAAACAGCTGACTGAAAAGGAACGAGAACAACTTGTCCAGTCCATTAAAGAACTTAAAATTCCTGTAACTGGAAAAATGTCCCTTGCAAAGTCCTTTGTTACCAAGGGTGGAGTCAGTCTCAAGGAAATCAATCCTAAAACCCTTGAAAGTAAGCTGGTACCTGGCCTCCACTTTGCAGGCGAAGTTATGGATATAAATGCCCACACGGGTGGCTTTAACATCACTTCTGCCCTCTGTACCGGCTGGGTGGCGGGAAGTCTGCATTATGATTAAAGAACTTTTAATAGAAAAAATCGGAAGATTACTCCTCCGATTTTATTTTGCTTGAGTTTGGACATAGTGGGCAATGACATCTGATGTGTACTGGGCTGTTCCAGTACCAAATTTGTCAATATTTTCCTTAAACTCTGGGTTATAGACGTAGCCTTTACCGATATGACCGAATACTTCAATAGTACAATCAAATCCATAAGTACGAATGGCTTGCAAGAGCTTGGCTGTTTGCTCTTGGTTTTCAGTTGCTGTTACAGGCAGACCAGCTTGAAGATTTTGTGCTAAGGCTTGAAAAACTTGGTTGAAGGCAGCCGTAGCCTCGTCTTCGTGACCTTTCTGGCGCTCCAGCGCTTGGTCCATGACTTCTTGTCCATATTTCTCTACCGCCTCTTGGTGGTATTTTTGATGGTCTTGGTAGTTAAATCCAGCAAATTTCTCTTGAATGCTCATTTCTCTTTCTCCTTTTTGTTCTTGAATGGTTTTTTGCAAGGTTGAAATCAAGGTATCCAGATGTTCCCTTTCTCGAGTCAAATAGTCCAACTGCCTGGTCAAATGAGGCAATAAATCTGTCCTTTCTTCCTTTAATAGCTCTGCTATTTTTTCTAAAGAAAAGCCTAGATATTTGTAGTAAAGAATGACCTGAAGGCGTTCCAAATCCTCCTGACTGTAGGTTCGATAGCCATTTTCCGACTTTAAAGGAACCAAAAGTCCTATCTTATCGTAGTGGTGTAGGGTCTTGACAGAGACGCCCGAAAGCTGCGCAGCTTCTTTTATATGGTACATGATTTCCTCCTTACATTGATATTATAACCCCTCCCCTTAGGTCAGAGTCAAGCGATTTTGCGAAATTTTTTACTTTATCATAACATGAAAATGGTTTTCTTAACAGACCTTAGAAAACATGATAGGATAGTCAGGTCTATCAATCAAAAGAAACGCTCATCTTGAGTACTGATGAGGCTATTTGCCAAGGGCAGTAGCTTTTTCTTTTGTAACACTAATTTTAGGAGTTTAACTATGTCTGAAAAATCGCAATGGGGGTCTAAACCGGGCTTTATCCTAGCATCTGCTGGTTCAGCCATCGGACTTGGTGCCGTTTGGAAATTCCCCTATATGACTGCTGCTAACGGTGGAGGAGGATTTTTACTGGTCTTTCTCATTTCCACTATTCTAATCGGTTTCCCCCTTTTGCTAGCTGAATTTGCTCTCGGCCGAAGCGCTGGTGTCTCAGCAATCAAAACCTTTGGAAAACTAGGCAAGAATAGTAAGTACAACTTTATCGGTTGGATTGGTGCCTTTGCCCTCTTTATCCTCTTATCTTTCTACAGTGTTATTGGTGGCTGGATTTTAGTCTATCTAGGCATTGAGTTTGGAAAATTGTTCCAAATTGGTGGAACGGGTGATTATGCTCAGTTATTTACTTCAATCATTTCAAATCCAGCCATTGCTCTAGGAGCTCAAGCGACCTTTATCCTATTGAATATCTTCATTGTATCACGTGGGGTTCAAAAAGGGATTGAAAGAGCTTCGAAAGTCATGATGCCCCTGCTCTTTATCATCTTTGTCGTCATCATCGGTCGTTCTCTCAGTTTGCCAAATGCCATGGAAGGGGTTCTTTACTTCCTCAAACCAGACTTTTCAAAACTGACCAGTGCTGGTCTCCTCTATGCTCTGGGACAATCTTTCTTTGCCCTCTCACTAGGGGTTACAGCCATGCTGACCTATGCTTCTTACTTAGACAAGAAAACCAATCTGGTCCAATCAGGAATTTCCATCGTAGCCATGAATATCTCGGTATCCATCATGGCAGGTCTCGCCATTTTCCCAGCTATGTCAGCCTTCAATATCCAGTCTGAAGGGGGACCGAGCTTACTCTTTATCGTCTTGCCTCAACTCTTTGACAAGATGCCTTTTGGAACCATTTTCTACATCCTCTTCCTCTTGCTCTTCCTCTTTGCGACAGTCACTTCTTCCGTCGTTATGCTGGAAATCAATGTGGGCAATATCACCAACCAGGACAACAGCAAGCGTGCCATGTGGAGTGCCATTTTGGGAATCTTGACCTTTGTCTTTGGCATTCCCTCAGCCCTATCTTACGGTGTCATGGCGGATGCTCACATCTTTGGGAAGACCTTCTTTGACGCTATGGACTTCTTGGTTTCCAATCTCCTCATGCCATTTGGAGCTCTCTGCCTTTCACTTTTTACAGGCTATATCTTTAAAAAGGCTCTTGCAATGGAGGAACTCCATCTTGATGAAACCGCATGGAAACAGGGACTGTTCCAAGTCTGGCTCTTCCTTCTTCGTTTCGTCATTCCAATCATCATCATCGTGGTCTTCATCGCCCAATTTATGTAATCAAAAAGGACTTGAGTAGTAAACTCAGGCCCTTTCTTTTTTATGGATGGCTAACAATCACTTCCAAACCTTGCCCTTCCAGAGTCCAAGCTTCAACATCACTTGGTAAGATAAAGTGACTGCCTTTTTGGATTGGATAATTTTTCCCGTCAACAGTCAGTTGACCTTGACCGGCTAAGACACTCAATAAGCTGTAGTCAGCTGTCTTTTCGAAGTCAACTTTTCCAGTAATTTCCCACTTGTAAACTGCAAAGAAATCATTGGATACAAGGAGAGTGGAACGCAAATCATCTGCTTTAACAGTTACAGGACGGCTATTTGCAGGCTCACCAATGTTTAAGACATCAATGGATTTTTCAAGATGAAGTTCACGCAAGTTGCCCTTATCGTCCTTGCGGTCAAAGTCATAGACGCGATAGGTGGTATCGCTAGACTGCTGGGTTTCAAGAATCAAGATGCCAGCCCCAATGGCATGCATGGTGCCACTTGGCACATAGAAGAAATCTCCAGCCTTAACAGGCACTTTTGTCAGCAAGTCATCCCAATTCTTGTCCTCGATTTGCTGGCGGAGTTCTTCTTTTGACTTGGCATTGTGGCCGTAGATAATCTCTGAACCTTCATTCGCAGCGATGATGTACCAGCACTCTGTTTTTCCAAGCTCGCCTTCATGCTCGAGTCCATAAGCATCATCTGGATGAACTTGAACACTGAGCCAGTCGTTGGCATCCAGAATCTTAGTCAAAAGCGGAAATACAGGCTCAGGACGATTGCCAAACAATTCACGGTGTTCTGCATACAAAGTAGCTAGATCTGTTCCCTCAAAACTACCATTGGCAACTTTAGAAACTCCATTTGGGTGAGCTGAGATAGCCCAGTATTCCCCTATTTTTTCACTTGGGATGTCGTAGCCAAACTCATCACGTAGCTTGGTTCCACCCCAGATTTTTTCTTGCATAACTGATTGTAAAAATAATGGTTCTGACATTTTATTCTCCTGTCTGATCTTTCTTCCTTCATTATAACAAAAAAAGAGTTCCATTTGAACTCTTTTTTACATCTTATAAAGCAGGGAGAAGATTTTATAAAAATAGTAAACAAATGTGCTCTACTCGATGCTTGCTCCATTGCTATCAATGACATCCTTGTACCAATAGAAGGACTTCTTCTTGCTACGTTTGAGAGTCCCATTTCCTACATTATCTCGATCTACATAGATAAAGCCATAGCGCTTATTCATTTCCCCTGTGCCAGCTGAAACCGGATCGATACATCTCCAAGTCGTATAACCAAGCAAGTCAACCCCGTCTTGGTAAATGGCATCTCGCATGGCCTTGATGTGGGCCTCTAAGTAAGTAATCCGATAGTCATCTGCTACATAACCATTCTCATCCGGTTTATCCATAGCACCGAGTCCATTTTCTACGATAATACTAAACTAAAATCAAAAAGCATTATATAATAGTAATATGAAATCAACTAAAGAAGAAATCCAAGCTATCAAAACACTTTTAAAAGACTCTCGTACAGCTAAATATCATAA